>JBKOZB010000102.1:0-4845 GCA_046744225.1 Planctomycetota bacterium
GTCCCACACTTCCCCGAAAACATCCGTATTACATTTTCGGCTCCTGTCGAGTTCCTGGTGCCCCGCGTCGCGTTTTCACAAACGACTGGGGAGGGTGGTTCCGGGTGGGGCCGACTGAAGTCAGCCCCACCCGGAACGGGCCCAGGTTCCACCGGAGAAAGAGGCGAGGGGTGACCACCAGATCCCCGACAGGAGCCACATTTGCTAGACCTGATAAGTCGGGTCCGGGGGAATCTTCACGGTCATTCTGAAGATTCTGTGGATTTTCTTCGCAGGTCATCCTTTATCAATTGACGAAGGATTCAACTTTGGTTAACCTAGGATTTACCTATCAGAGCCGAGGCGGCGCCTCGTCTTGCCGCCTTACTTTTCCCCAAGGTCTTTCGGCCGAACATGGCCCCGAGGAAGGTGATGCCTCAGTCCCGCGTCCGCTTCATTGGCAGTCGTGAACTTCACCGCGATCTCCCGAAGGTCCTGGATGCACTCGAGGACCCCAACGCCCGTTACGTCCTGACCATTCACAGTAAGCCCAAGGCGGTCCTCATCGGAGCCGAGGCGTTCCTGTCGCTACTCCGCGGCCACAGCCCGGACGACCGGCTGCTGGCGCTTCAGTTGGGGGCCCTGGTCCAGGGGCTCGAGTCATCGGGCACGTTGGAAGAGTCGGCTGAGATGGTGGAAGAGGCTCAGCACGAGCTCGTCGAGGTCTAATTTTTCCGTCACGTCGCGACCTCGTCGGCACATCCCTCGTCCGGTTTGTCCTATCGCCCGTCTGATCCGCGAATCGGATCGACTCTCCGTCTCGATTGGCCCTGAGACCACTCCCCCGGTCTCCAGGTCGATTGTCTTTGGCCCGCGGTACCGGAAACCGCGTTCGGCCCATGGGGCCGACCCTTCGTTGTTTCCCGTCCCGCTCGGAGCGATTCGACGCGGGTCGTGGTGCGCGCTGAAACTTCGACTGGCCGTGAGCCGAAAGAGGAAACGGGCGCGGGGAAGCCAATTCGGCACGCGCGGGCTTTTATGGTAGACTGATCTGGTCGGAAGTTCAGCGGCCCCGGAGGGCGGCGGCCCAGCCGCAGACGCGACGTGACCGAGGTGATCGATGCCGAGCCAGCCCTTTGTCCACCTGCACTGCCACAGCCATTACAGCTTGCTCGACGGCGCCAGCAAGATTGCGCCCCTGGTCCAGCGCGCCAAGGCGTTGGGAATGCCGGCGCTGGCGATCACCGATCACGGCAACCTCTACTGCGCGGTCGAGTTCCTCCGCGAGGCGAAGGCGGCGGAGCTGAAGCCGATCATCGGGATCGAGGCGTACGTTGCCCCCGGCCGGCGGACCGACCGGGCCGGCGGCGGCGCCTCGGGTAAGGAGACCGCCTTCCACCTGACGCTCCTGGCCCGCGACGGCGAGGGGGTCCGTAACCTGATGCGCCTCTCCTCGCTCTCGTTCCTGGAGGGATACTACTACAAACCCCGGATCGACAAGGAGATCCTCCAGCGGCACGCCCAAGGACTGATCTGCCTGTCCGGGTGCGTCTCGTCCGAGCTCTCCGACCATCTCCTTCACGATCAGCGCGCCGAGGCCGAGGCGCTGGCCGCCTGGTACCTCAAGGTCTTCGGCCCGGAGAACTTCTTCGTCGAGATCCAGGACAACGGCATCCCGATCCAGCGCGACCAGCGCGAGGCGGCCGTCGACCTGGCACGGCGGATGGGCCTCCCCCTGGTCGCCACCAGCGACGCGCACTACCTGACCCGCGAGGACGCCCCCGCGCACGACATCCTGCTCTGCATCAACACCGGGACCACGGTCGATGAGCCGAACCGGTTCAAGTTCGAGAACGACCAGTTCTTCGTGCGCAGCCCCGACGAGATGTACGAGGCGATGCCCGAGCACGCCGAGGCGCTCGCCGCCTCGGTCCGGATCGCCGAGCGGGTCGAGGAGCACTACACGAGCCTGAACCTCGGCAAGCGCCAGTTCCCCTCGTTCCAGCCGCCGGACGGGAAGACGCCCGAAGACTACCTCCGCGCGCTCTGCGAGCACGGGCTCCGCGACCGTTACGGCGCGGACCCGCCCCGGGCCGCCATCGACCGCTTGGAGCACGAGCTGGGGATCATCTGCCGGATGGGGTTCGCCTCCTACTTCCTGATCGTCTGGGACTTCGTCCGATTCGCCCGCGAGGCCGGCATCCCCAACTCGGCACGCGGCTCGGCCTGCGGCGCCCTGGTCAGCTACCTGCTCTACCTGAGCCATGTCGATCCGCTCAAATATGACCTCCTGTTCGAGCGGTTCCTCGACCCGAACCGCTCCGAGGCGCCCGATATCGACATCGATCTCTGCAAAGAGCGGCGCTACGAGGTCATCGAGTACGTCCGGCGCAAGTACGGGGCGGCCAACGTCGCGCAAATCGGCACCTTCGGCACGATGGCCGCCAAGGCCGCCTTGAAGGACGTCGGCCGGGTCTTGAACATCCCGCTCACCCGCGTCGATCAGGTCACCAAGCTCATCCCGACCCGCCTGAACATCACACTCGAAGACGCGCTCAAGGAAGAGCCCGCGCTGAAGCGGCTGGCGGAAGAGGACCCCGAGATCGACCGCCTGATCGATTTCGCCCGCCGTCTCGAAGGGACCGTGCGCAACGCCGGCACCCACGCCGCGGGGGTCGTCATCGCCGACCGCCCCCTCTGCGACCTGGTCCCCCTCCAGCGCATCCCGAACAAGGACAAAGAGAAAGAGGTCGTCAGCACCCAGTGGGAGATGGGCGACATCGAGAAGGCCGGGCTCCTGAAGATGGACTTCCTCGGCCTGCGCAACCTGACGAGCCTCGACGCCGCCGTCAAGCTCGTCGAACAGCGCACCGGCAAGCCGCTCGACCTCTTCGCGCTGCCGCTCGACGACGAGAAGACGTACAAGCTCCTCCAGCGCGGCGACGCCAAGGGGGTGTTCCAGCTCGACGGCGCGGGCATCCGCGACCTGCTGGTCAAGATGAAGCCCGACCGCTTCGCCGACCTGATCGCCATCCTCGCGCTCTATCGGCCCGGCCCCTTGAACGGCGGCATGGTCGATGAATACGTCGATGTGAAGCACGGGCGGAGGCAGGCCACCTACTTCCACCCCGTGATGAAGGAAGTCCTGGAAGAGACCTACGCCGTGATGGTCTACCAGGAACAGGTGATGCGCATCCTGAACCGCCTCGGGGGCATTGAGCTCTCGCAGGCATACGGGTACATCAAGGCCATCTCGAAGAAGAAGGCCGAGGTCATCGCGCAAGGGCGGAAGCAGTTCATCGACGGGGCGGTCGCCCGCGGGCTGGAAAAAGAGCGGGCCGAGACGATCTTCGACCTGATCGAGCACTTTGGGGGCTACGGTTTCAACAAATCACACAGTACAGCATATGCTCTTATAGCATTCCAGACGGCCTACCTCAAGGCGCACTACCCGACCGAGTTCATGGCCGCCCTGCTCTCCTCGGAGATGGACGGCGCCGAGCGCGAGAAGTACTTCGTCGAGCACATCGAGGACGCCCGGCGGATGGGGGTCGAGGTCCTGCCGCCGAACATCAACGAGGGCGAGGCCGGCTTCAAGGTCGCCGCCGAGGGGAAGATCCACTTCGGCCTGGCCGCGATCAAGGGCGTCGGCCTGAAGGCGGTCGAGGCGATCGTCACCGCGCGGGCCGAGCGGGGGCCGTTCACCGGGCTCTACGACTTCTTCGAGCGCGTCCCGGTCGGCGTCGTCAGCCAGGCCTGCGGCGAGGCCCTGATCAAGGCCGGCGCGTTCGACGGCCTGGGCGGACGCCGGAGCCAGTGGCTCGCCGTGCTCCCCCGGGCGTTCCAGGCCGGGCAGGCGATCCAGGAAGACCGCAGGCGCGGCCAGCTCAGCCTGTTCAACGCCTCCGGCTTCAACGCCTCTGGCTTCAACGCCGGCCCGGACGACCCGGGCCGCAACGGCAATGGCAAGGCCGATAGCCTGGCGCACGCCCTGGCGAGCCTCCCCGACGTCCCCGAGCTCCCCGACGTCGAGCGCCTGGCCGAGGAGAAGAAGCTCCTCGGCTTCTACATGTCGAGTCATCCCCTGACCCGGCACGCCAGCCTGCTCCAGGCCCTCGCTACCCACCGCGTCGCCGACCTGGCCGGCGTCCCCGAGAAGACCGAGGTCATCCTCGGCGGCATGATCACCGGCGTCCTGGTCCGCAACGTCCAGAAGAGCCGGTCGGGGCTGACCCGGATGGCCAAGTTCACGTTCGAGGACCTGACCGGGACCGTCCCGGCGATGCTCTGGCCCGAGGAGTTCGCCAGGTCGGAAGATCTGGTCAAGAGTGACCTGATCGGGTTCGTCCGGGGGACGCTCGACCGCCGTCGCGACCCCGCCGAGCTGATCGTCTCGCGGATCATTCCGCTGGAACAGGCGCCCGCCGAGCTGTTGCGCGGGGTGGTCGTCACGCTCCGCAAAGGGGTGACCCAGGACGACCAGATGGAGCAGCTGCTCCGCCAGGTCCGCGTCCGGCCGGGGAACCTCGACATCTACCTGGAGATCCTCGGCCTGGCCGGGGTCCGCCGCGCGATCTACAAGGCCGGCGCCTCGTACAAGATCCGCCACGACGACCGGCTCCTCGCGGATCTTGAGGCCGCCGTCGGCGCCGGCAACGTTCGCCTGCTCGGCCAGCGGGGCGCGACCGCCCGCATCGAGCCGACCACCCCGCCCCGCCCCGCCGCCGAGCTCGAGCCGGCCGACGAGCCCGACGAGCCCTGAGCCGCGCCATCCTCGCCGATCGATCAATTTCACGATACATTTATTAAAAATTTATGATCAATTCACTTAGGTGCACGCCTCCATCCCGATAAAGTGATCGCGGG
>JBKOZB010000238.1:0-3456 GCA_046744225.1 Planctomycetota bacterium
GTTTGGAGTACTCCGGAGCCGTAATGCGCCCCTCGCCCTCCGGCCTGCATCTGAGATCTTCGATTTCTATGAGAGATCCCTGAGTATCTCGATGACCGCCGTACGCTCCGCGGGGGTCATCTAACCCCGCTCGGCCTTCTCTTGCATCCGAATGAATGGCGTGAGCCCGGTGGGCATCGACTCCATCAGCGGGTTGTCCTGCGCACCCTCGGCCGTGGCTCCTGTTCGGCGATCGGTGCGGGCAACCTGGGTGGGTTGGGCGGACACAGCCTCGAATCCGCACGAATATCGGGCCCCCCACGCCCAACGACCGGCTCGGGAATCGCAGATTCAGCGAGGCGTTCACCGATCTCCGACCATGAGCAGCCATCTGGCCCCCAAAATTCGTGACGGTCAGGCAATTTCCTCTTGACGCGCTGTCCGTGGGGTCGCTTAAGTATTATAATTTCCAATATCATCCTCAGCACAGTATCAAGGAATTACCGATAGGCAAGGTGGTATGCAGTTCGAGTCACTTAAGATTTTCTGCGACGTCGTGCGGTGGGCGAGTTTCTCGCGAGGGGCGGCGGAGAACAACATCTCCCAGTCATCGGCGAGCCAGGCGGTGCACCAGCTCGAACTGCGCCTGGGGGTGAAGCTGATCGACCGCTCGAAGCGGCCGCTGGTCCTCACGCCGCACGGGAAGGTCTATTACAAGGGGTGCAAGGAATTGGTCGGGCGCTACCTGGAGGTCGAGAACCGCGTCAAGGCCCTGGAGGACGTGCACAACGTCGTCGGGACCGTCGGCGTGGCGTCGATCTACTCGGTGGGCCTGCACCACATGAGCCAGTACGTCCGGACCTTCGGCGAGCTTTATCCGGGGGCGACCATCCGGCTCGAATACTTGCACCCGACCCGAGTCGTCGAGAGCGTCGCCGCGGGGGCGGTCGAGTTGGGCCTCATCTCGTATCCGCGTAAGTGGCCCGAGCTGACCGTGATTCCTTGGCGCGAGGAAGAGATGGTCCTGGCCGTCCACCCGTCGCACCCGTTCGCCGGGCGGGAGAGCGTCGCGGTCGGCGAGCTCGACGGCCAGACGTTCGTCGGGTTCGATGCCGACCTGTCGATCCGTCGTGTGATCGACCGGTTCCTGCGCCATCACGACGTGCAGGTGCAGGTGGCGCTCGAGTTCGACAACATTGAGAACATCAAGCGGGCCGTCGAGATTCCAGCCGGCGTGGCGATCCTGCCCGAGCCGACCCTGGTGCGCGAGGTCGAGGCGGGCTCGCTGGTCGCGGTCCGGATCGACGGCCAAGATCCCCTTCATCGTCTGACCCGTCCGCTGGCGATCATCCACCGGCGAAACCATCAACTCAGCCTGACCGGGTCGCGGTTCCTGAAGTTGCTCACGGGCGAGGAGGGCGTCCGGCGCGCGCGAGCCGGCGCCGGCAGCGACGGACTCCGGATCGCGAAACC
Organism: Planctomycetota bacterium; assembly: GCA_046744225.1. GTDB lineage: Bacteria > Planctomycetota > Planctomycetia > Isosphaerales > Isosphaeraceae > JBKOZB01. Next base: position 1,453 of record JBKOZB010000238.1, read on the forward strand.
TTGAGTGACAACTCGATCCGACCATCCCGAGCGGCCCGGAATGGAAACTCCGGAGACTCGACCGCGGGTGGGATTGGATCGGATCGGCCCGCAACCGCTCCGGGCCGCCCACCCGGACCCCGCAACAGTCGAGATCGGTCGAAAAGAAATTCGAGCCCACGGAATGCGCCGTGAAGGGTGTGTCATCATGAGTTCAGGTATGCCGAAGCAGCAGGGCCTTTACGACCCTCAGCACGAGCACGATAGTTGCGGCGTCGGATTCGTCGTGGACCTCAAGGGGCGGAAGACGCACCGGCTGGTCCGCGATGGTCTGACGGCGCTGATCAACCTGAATCACCGCGGTGCCTGCGGGTGCGAAAACAACACCGGCGACGGTGCAGGCATCCTGATCCAGATCCCCCACGAGTTCCTGGTCGCGCGCTGTGAGCCGCTCGGGATTGAGCTGCCCGAGCCCCGGCGCTACGGCGTGGGCGCCTTCTTCACCTCGCCCGACCCGGCGCAGCAGGACTTCGGTAAGGCCCTGTTCGAGCGGATCGTCGCCGAGGAGGGGCAGGTCTTCCTCGGCTGGCGCAAGCTCAAGACCGATAACTCGTCGCTCGGCGAGACGGCCAAGGCGGTCGAGCCGACGATGTTCCATGCCCTGATCGGCCGGGGGCCGAAGATCCAGGACGCCGACGCCTTCGAGCGCAAGCTCTACGTCATCCGCAAGGTCTTCGAGACCCGGCTCGAGCGCTCGGGGCTCGACGACCGCAAGTTCTTCTACTTTGCGAGCCTCTCGTGCCGCACGCTGGTCTACAAGGGGATGCTCACCCCCGGCCAGCTCGGGCCCTATTTCGCCGACGATCTCGACGACCCGAAGCTCGTCAGCGCCCTGGCCTTGTTCCACTCGCGGTTCAGTACCAACACGTTCCCGAGCTGGGAGCTGGCGCACCCGTACCGGATGATCTCGCACAACGGCGAGATCAACACGTTGCGGGGAAACATCAACTGGATGCGGGCCCGCGAGGCGCTCTTCGCCTCCGACCTGTACGAGCCGGGCGACGTCGAGAAGCTCCTGCCGATCATCCGCGAAGGGCTGAGCGACACGGCCTGCCTCGACAACGCGATCGAGCTCTTGGTCCGGTCGGGCTACAGCCTCCCCCACGCCATGATGATGCTGATCCCCGAGGCGTGGGAGAACCACGAGACGATGTCGCAGGCGAAGAAGGACTTCTACGCCTACCATCGCTGCCTGATGGAGCCGTGGGACGGCCCGGCATCGATCGGGTTCACCGACGGCAAGAACATCGGCGCGGTGCTCGACCGCAACGGCCTGCGCCCGAGCCGCTACATCGTCACCAAGGACGGCCTGGTGATCATGGCCTCCGAGGTCGGCGCGCTCGACATCCCGCCCGAGGACGTGCTCATGAAGGGCCGGCTCGAACCGGGCAAGATGTTCCTCGTCAACCTGGAGGAAGGCCGGATCGTTGATGACGACGAGCTGAAGCACTCGATCGCGACGGCCAAGCCGTACGGCAAGTGGCTCCGCGAGTACATGGTCCCCCTGGCCGAGGTCCCCGAGGCGCCCCAGGTCCCCGGCCCTGACCACGAGACCTTGCTCAAGCGCCAGCAGGCGTTCGGCTACACGCTCGAGGACCTCAAGTACATCCTCGGCCCGATGGGCAACAACGGCGAGGAGGCGATTGGCTCGATGGGGACCGACACCCCCCTGGCCGTCCTCTCCGACCGCGCCCAGCCACTCTTTGACTACTTCAAGCAGCTCTTCGCCCAGGTCACGAACCCGCCGCTCGACGCGATCCGCGAGGAACTGGTCACGTCGGTCCTGACCGGCGCCGGGGGCGAGGGGAACCTGCTGATGCCGATCCCCGAGAGCTGCCGGCAGATCGCGCTGGACCTGCCGATCCTCGACAACGACGACCTGGCCAAGCTGAAGCGGCTCGACGGCTGGCGCGGGTTCAAGTCGGCCACGATCGCGCTGCTCTTCCCGGCCGCCGAGGGGGCCAG
>JBKOZB010000065.1:0-4210 GCA_046744225.1 Planctomycetota bacterium
CCTCGGTGAGGAAGCGGTGGAGGCAGGACTGGTCGGTGGTCTGGGCGAACTCGTCCTGGATGCCCCGGACGGTCTTCCGCTCGGCGCCGAAGAGCCCGGTGAGGGACGCGGCGAAGTGGCGACGCTGGCCCTGGTTGGCGACGAGCTCCCCGTCTTGAGCCAAGGCGTCCTGGACCAGCGTGGGGAACGCGACGCTCCCTGGCCTGATCAGAGGCTCCGCAGTCCAACTGCGTCAGAGCGTAGGAGGGCAAACCGGGCCAACTTTGCCTATTTTGACGCCGCAGCCAGGCGGATTGCAAAACCCCAGGTGTAATGTTGTTCGCAAGTCCCTCTGCACCGCTGATCGATTGTTCGTTTGCCATCTGTCATGTCCCATTTGCCATGATGGACTCAATAAGTGCTGCTACTAAGAACAGAGAAGTTGATCCTGTCCAATTCTTCTCCGGGGACTCACTCGACGGTCACGCTCTTGGCGAGGTTGCGGGGCTTGTCGATGTCGCAGCCGCGGAGGCGGGCGACGTGGTAGGCGAGGAGCTGGAGCGGGACGACGGCGACGAGCGGCTGGACGACTTCGGGCAGGTCGGGGATCGGCAGGAAGAGGTCGGACCGCTCGGCCAGCTCGTCGTCGTCCTCGGTGCCGACCGAGATGACCTGGCCGTGGCGGGCGCGGACTTCCTCGACGTTGCTCAGGGTCTTGGCGTGGAGCGAGCCGCGGGGGGCGACGAAGATGCTGGGGGTGTCGCGATCGATCAGGGCGATCGGGCCGTGCTTCATCTCGGCGGTCGGGTAGCCCTCGGCGTGGATGTAGCTGATCTCCTTGAGCTTCAGTGCCCCTTCGAGCGCGACGGGGTAGTGCAGGTCGCGGCCGAGGTAGAGGGCGCTCCGCGCGCCCGTGATCCGCTCGGCGGCCCGCGCGATCAGCGGCTCGGTCGCCAGGACGCGACTCAGGGCCTCGGGGACCGACTCGATCGCGTCGAGGACGGCCAGGCCGTCGGTGAACGCCATGTGGCGGAGCCGGCCGAGGTAGAGGGCGAGCAAGGTCAGGACCGTGACCTGCGCCGTGAACGCCTTGGTGCTGGCGACGCCGACCTCGGGGCCGGCGTGGAGATAGATGCCGCCGTCGGCCTCGCGGGCGATCGTGCTGCCGACGGTGTTGACGATGGCGAGCGTCGGGTGCCCTTGCCGCTTCGCCTCGCGGAGGGCGCCGAGGGTGTCGGCCGTCTCGCCGGACTGGCTCAGGACGAAGACGAGCGTGCGGTCGTCGAGCGGGGCGTTGCGGTAGCGGAACTCGCTGGCGTACTCGACCTCGACCGGCAGGTGGGCGAGGCGCTCGATGAGGTATTCGCCCACCAGCGCGGCGTGCCAGCTCGTGCCGCAGGCGGCGAAGACGACCCGGCGGATGCGGCGGAGCTGCCGGGGGGTCATGTTCAGGCCGCCGAAGACGGCGGTCGCCTCGGCGCGGCGGAGGCGGCCGCGGCAGGAGTCGTGCACGGTGTCGGGCTGCTCGCGGATCTCCTTGAGCATGTAGTGGGCGTGGCCGCCCAGCTCGACTGCGTCGGGCTTCCAGTCGAGCTGGTCCACCCGGGGGGTGATCGACCCGCGCTCGCGGTGGCGGATCTCGAAATCGACGGGGGTGAGCCGGACGACCTCGCCATCTTGCAGGTACGCGACCCGCTCGGTGTGCGGGACGATCGCGACCGAGTCGCTGGCCAGCAGGTGCTCGCCGTCGCCCAGGCCGACCACGAGCGGGCTGCCGAGCTTGGCGCCGACGACCTGGCCGGGGCACCGGGGACTGATGACGGCCAGGCCGTACGTCCCTTCGAGCTGGGGTAGGGCGCGCTGCACGGCGCCATAAAGGTCGTCGCCCTCGCCCAGCTCGCGCGCGATCAGGTGGGCGATCACCTCGGTGTCGGTCTGGCTGGCGAATTGGAAGCCGTCGGCCTCCAGCTCGCGCCGGAGCGCGACGTGGTTCTCGATGACGCCGTTGTGGACGACCGCGACCGCGGCGCGGCCGCCGACGTGCGGGTGGGCGTTGCGGTCGGTCGCCGGCCCGTGGGTCGCCCATCGGGTGTGGCTGATCCCGCAGAACCCCTGCGCCGGCTCGCGTTCGAGCGCCTCCTCCAGGGTCCGGACCCGCCCGGCCCGCTTGCGGACGACGATCCGGCGACCGTCGAGGGTCGCGATCCCCGCGCTGTCGTAGCCGCGGTATTCCAGCCGCCTCAGGCCCGCCACCAGGATCGAACTCGCCTCATGAACACCGGTGTACCCGACGATTCCACACATCTCCACTCCTCCGGACGGGAACAGGAATGAAACGGCGAGTCCTATCTTGGCAAAGATTGGACCAGATGGAGAGAGCAAATGCCGTTATGTTGCGTCCTGACAACGCGAAGTGCCACGCCAACTCGCTGGAATCGAGGCCCATCGTGAGGGCCGGCCCGATCGAATCCTTTCGTCAATGGGCGCGATTGTATCCCGTTCCAAATCCTTTGGCCTGGGCGGGTAGGTTATTATCTCCCACTCCAAATCCGCTGGCCTGGGCCAGGGGGTTGTTGAAGTTGACGGGCGGGTATCCCCCGTGCCTGACCTGGGCCTCGGCGAACGAGCAGGTCAGGCCGGTGAACACTACGAATGCGAACGACCCGCGTGACATGGCTGTCCTCCTCCCCAGAGAGGTGAAAGGCGAAGAGATCGCCTCCATCCTCACCCTCGATACTATCATGATTCCATGAATACCCAAAGAAAAAAGAGGTCGTCCTGGAAAAGAAACGAATCGCGTGCACCCATGTCGTCACCGCGCGACCAATTTCGACGATCCTGGCGAAGTCGTGCCGGCCAGCCTCACGACGGCCTGGCGGGCGCGGAAAGAGGCGTTGACAGGCCGGCGCGACTTTTCGATAGTAACGCCCGGACAGGCCGACCGGGGCGGAAATGCCAACTCTCCCTCGGGGCACGGACTGGGGTCTGTCCCCAGCGCAACGCTAACGGACGAAAGGCCGCAAGGACGAGGGCCTGGCGCGTTGAGCCCGTCTCGCTTTGCCGCCATTTCCTCACCCAGATCCTCGACGTTCCAGGCGCGTCCAGAGCAACCAAGGATGGGACTCACCATGCGAATTCTGGTCACCGGCGGGGCCGGTTACGTCGGCTCGACGCTCGTTCCCATGCTGCTCGAACAGGGTCACCGCGTTCGCGTCTTCGACGCGCTCCGGTTTGGCGGCCATGGGCTGCTTCCCTGCTGCCAGAATCGCCACTTCGAGCTGATCAAGGGCGACGTCTGCGACGAGAAAGCCATGGCCAAGGCCCTCGACGGCGTCGAGGCGGTCATCCACCTGGCCGCGATCGTCGGCTATCCCGCCTGCAAGAAAGAGCCGCACGTCGCCCAGGCGACCAACGTCGAGGGCACCCGCACGCTCCTCCGCGTCCGCAAGCCCGACCAGCGTGTCCTTTACGCCTCGACCGGCAGCATCTACGGTTCGGTCCCCGACTACGTCTGCAACGAGAGCACCCCGCGCGCCCCGATCACCCTCTACGGCGCGACCAAGGCCGAGGCCGAGCAGATGGTCCTCGACGCGGGCAACGCGATCGCCTACCGCTTCGCCACCGCCTTCGGCGTCAGCAACCGGATGCGCCTCGACCTGATGCCGAACGACTTCACCTACCAGGCCGTCAAGAACCGCAACCTGATCGTCTACGAGGGCGGCTTCAAGCGGACCTTCGTCCACGTCCGCGACATGGCCCGCTCGTTCCTCTTCGCCCTGGAGCGGTGGAACGAGGTCAAGGACGACGTCTACAACGTCGGCCACGAGACGATGAACTTCACCAAGGAAGACGTCGCCCGCAAGATCCTCGAGCACGTCGATTACTACCTCCACTTCGCCGAGGTCGGCTCCGACGCCGATCAGCGCAACTACGAGGTCTCGTACGAGAAGATCCGCCAGAAGGGCTTCGAGACGACGATCGACCTGGACCGCGGCATCGCCGAGCTGGTCCGCGCCGCCCGGCTCATCGAGTTCCAGAACCCGTTCGCGAATGTCTGATCGCGCCCCGATGGTTGCTTCGGCCTCGGATGCGATCGGCACCGGCGACGGACCGTCGGTCTCGCGGCCTTCGGGGAGAGGGCCGAAAGGGGAGAATGGGCGAGGAATCCGGAAGGAAGTTGATCACGGACTGGTGGCAGCGATATAAAGTTGGGAGTAAAAGGGTGTATCCC
>JBKOZB010000008.1:0-4267 GCA_046744225.1 Planctomycetota bacterium
TCTCAGATCCCGGACCGGGCGACCTGGCCCGTCCCGGGCAACCCCTCTTCAGGCGCCTCAGCTACGTGCTATGGTGTTGGGTTCTTGGGACTTTGATTGCCGGGATGGGTTCTTGGGGCACAGATGGGTCCGCACCCCGCCCGGGGACACCCGCCGGAAGACTGTGTCAGCAAACGTTCGTTTGCCGGGACACCTCCCCTGGCCGATCCCGCGGCCCCCTACCGTTCTCGCGCGAGCAGTCCCGTCGCCCAGGCGGTCCTGACCACGGAGGACCTGGAACAATTCCGAGCCGTGTTGCCGGAGCGATAACCGCCTGGGGTTCGCCTACCAGATCGCCTTCGTCCGCTTGGATCCCCGGTTCCCCGCCCAGCACCCGTTCGAGGTCATCGACGAGCTGCTGACCTTCACGGGCGCCCAACTGGGCCGCCAATGTTATGTTATGCCACAAATCCAATGTAACCCCCGAACCAGATATGGGAGATCGGTTGTCTTGCTTCAGCCGGAAATGGAGAAACGCCACGTCCGAGTTGTACTACAAGTCGGGAGGAGTTTCTCCGATGCGAAAGCCCCGCAAGAACTACACGCCCCCTGAAAAAGTTGCCATCCTCCGGCGCCATCTGATTGACCGGGTGCCCGTCTCCGACCTCTGCGACGAGTATCAGCTCTCGCCCACTCTCTTCTACGCCTGGCAGAAGCTGTTCTTCGAGAACGGTGCCTCGGCTTTCGAGCGCAAGAACGGGTCAGCCGAGCAGTCGCACCTGCGGACCATCGCCGCGCTGCGGGATAAGCTCCAGCGCAAGAACGAGGTCGTCGCCGAATTGATGGAAGAACATATCCAACTAAAAAAAGAGCTTGGGGAACTCTGACCAACGCCTGGGTTCCCCACGACGTCCGCGACGCCATCGTCGATTACGTCGCCCGGTGGTCCGAACGCACCGAGATCCCCGTCCAGCGGTTCGTGTCTTGGCTGGGGGTCGCCGCGAGCAAGTTCTACGACTGGCGCGCCCGGTACGGCCTGGCCAACGAGCACAACGCGCTGGTCCCCCGCGACTGGTGGCTGGAGGCCTGGGAGAAGAAAGCCATCCTCGACTTCCACGCCGGACATCCGCTGGAAGGCTACCGGCGGCTCGCCTTCATGATGCTCGACGCCGACGTCGTCGCCGTCAGCCCCTCCAGCGTCTACCGCGTACTCTGCGACGCCGGATTGATGAAGGCGTACAACAGCATGCCCTCACTCAAAGGGAAGGGCTTTCAACAGCCCTTGCGGCCCCACGAACACTGGCACGTCGACGTCTCGTACATCAACGTCGCCGGTACGTTCTTCTACCTCTGCAGCCTGCTCGACGGCTGCAGCCGGTTCATCGTCCACTGGGAGATCCGTGAGAGCATGACCGAGGCCGACGTCGAGACGATCATCCAGCGGGCGCGCGAGCAGTATCCCGACGCGCGGCCCCGGATCATTTCGGACAACGGGCCGCAGTTCATCGCGCGGGACTTCAAGGAGTTCATCCGGATCTGCGGGATGACTCATGTGAGAACGTCGCCATACTATCCGCAGAGCAACGGGAAGATCGAGAGGTGGCACAAGACCCTCAAGGGCGAGTGCATCCGGGTCAAGACACCGCTGAGCCTGGTAGACGCGCGGCGGATCGTCGCGGAGTTCGTGGCGCATTATAACGAGGTCCGCTTGCACAGTGCGATCGGCTATGTCACGCCCGCGGACAAGCTGGCCGGTCGCGAGCGGACAATCTTCGCCGAGCGGGATCGCAAGCTGGATGCCGCGCGAGAAAGGAGGAGAGCCGCGCGAGAGGCGAGTCGGTCGGCGGTCTGATCTCGCCCTGCGAGGTCATTGCCCCGACCCGTTCGGCGGCGCTACGATGGATGACGGCCTGGGCGGAGGATCGGGCGCCGTGGCGACACGACCCGAGCGCCGTCCCAGGGACCAAGACCGAAGGGGGGGCGGCACGAGGCCGCCCTATCTTTCCCTTCGGGATTGGTACCGCTGAACCACTACAGGGAGATGGTCATGGCAGAAACCAACCGTCACGGCATGAACAAATCTGGTCAACCCTCGTCGATGGGACTGGTCATCCGGGAGAAAGAACCGAAGAATCTGGAGACCCCCTTCGGTCAAGTCGATTCGTTCCTCACCCCCACGGAGTTGTTCTTCATCCGTAGTCATCTCCCGACCCCCTCGTTGGATGCCGCTTCCTACCGGCTGAAGATCGATGGAGCGGTCCAGGACCCGCTTTCTTTCAGCTACGAGGAGTTGCGCCAGATGCCCTCGGAGACCAGGGTCGCCACGCTGGAATGCGCGGGGAACAGCCGGGTCTTTCTCGTACCCCAGGCCGATGGGGCTCAGTGGGAACTTGGTGCCGTCGGCAACGCCGAGTGGACTGGCGTTCCCCTGGCCAACTTGCTGGAGCGAGCCGGGCTGAGGGAGGACGTCTGCGAGATTGTGCTCGAAGGAGCCGACCGGGGAACGCCGAAAGAGCCGCCCATACCACCGAATCCCATCTCCTACGCGCGCAGTCTTCAACGAGACAAGGCGATGGGACGCGAGGTCCTTGTTGCCTACCAGATGAACGGCCACGACCTGCCACAGGATCATGGGTATCCCGTTCGCGCGATCGTCCCCGGTCATTACGGCATGGCTTCCGTCAAATGGCTGACTCGGATCCGAGCCGTGCGGGAGCCGTTTCGAGGCTACTGGCAGACGTCGGACTACGGGTACTGGGACGACGTTGAGGGAGTGCCCATTCGACGCGCGCTGGGGGAGATGCAGGTGAAATCTGAGATCGCGCGCCCCGGCGTTTACGAGACGATCTCGCCGAACGCGTCGTATACGATCGCGGGCGCGGCATGGTCGGGCGAGTCTGAGGTCACCGAGATCGCGGTGAGCACCGACGGCGGCAAGACATGGTCTCCTGCGGAGTTCATCGATCCCGCTCAACGGCATGCCTGGCGACGCTGGAAACTCGACTGGCTCACGCCGCAGAAGCCGGGGCTTTACACCCTCTTGGCCCGCGCCAAGGACGCCAACGGGTGCGTCCAGCCTGACCGGCATGATCCGAATTACGGCAGCTACGTGATCAATCACCCCCTTCCTATCGAGGTGCTCGTTGACGATCGGGATTCGTGACGGCCTGACGCCCTAATCGGCGGTCAATGGACCTCCTGAGGACTCTCATGCAATTGCGCAAGCCGGATGATTGGACGAGAGGCTCTCCACCTCGTATGCCTTGAACGGACCTCCGTTTAGGGACTTTCATCATGTCCGAGATCGAAATCTCCGGCGCCCCCGCGATGATCCCCCCCATTACAGGTTCCACTGGATGGGAACCCACCTGAAGCAGGAGATCGTATCCTTCGGCGGATGCCAGGCGATTCCTCAAACATGGTCGGTCGAGGGGTGAAAGAGTCCATTAATGAATGAAAACAATACTCTGATTCCGCAACCACCCCGACCCGATAGCCGGGTGCGAGATCACTTGGCGAACGAGCGTACGTTCCTGGCGTGGGTCCGGACGGCCTTGGGTCTGATCGGCATCGGCTTCGTCCTTGCTCGGATGGGTGTGTTCCTCCGGCAACTATCGATGGTCAGCGAATCGGCGCCGCGACACGAGTTCCGGGGAAGCCATGAGTTCCTGATCACCGGCGTGATCTTCCTCCTGTTGGGCATCGTGATCTGCCTCGGCTCGGGCTGGGCCTACCACCGGTCTTGCAAGGCTATCGACGCGGGCCAATACGAGCCCCTTCGTCACACGGTGACGGCACTGACGGTCGTCGTCGTTCTGGGCAGCCTGGCCATCACCGGCCTCGTTCTCTGGCAGCTCATCAACCTGGGCGGGATTTGAAGTGGCCCATCGTGCCATGATCCGGTGCCGCAGGCAAGTCGGTCGGCGGTCTGATCTCGCCCTGCGAGGTCATTGCCCCCGGTCGTCGCGGGGCGGGTGGGGTGGAGCGGCCCGGACGGCGGCGGCGGGGTTGGCGTCGATCACCTGGCCGGTAATCAGCCAGTCGAACAGCATCCGCAAGGACGCCAGGTGCTGCTTGACGGTCGGGATGGCGATGGCCGTCCCATCGCGGCTCTGGCTGGGTGGGGTCATCAGCCCGTCAGTGCGATCTGGCCCAGATCATGACGTTGGTCCGGATCCGACTCGTCTGAACCCTGGGGCGCCCGAAATCTAATGCCCGGCCAAAACGGGCCCCATGACGGTACCGGGGATAGTATTGTTCTTGAGTGCGGCCATACCTGGGGATATAC
>JBKOZB010000257.1:0-5952 GCA_046744225.1 Planctomycetota bacterium
ATCTGCAAAGCGCAGCAGGGCGCCGGGCCGAAGGTCAAGGCCACGGGCGAGGTGTCGGAGAAGAACGGCAAGATGATCCTCACCCCGACCAAGCCGCTCGTGAAGGTCGACTGATGATCGCCCGTTTGGTCCTCTCGCGAGGGGACCATCGCGCGGACGGCCACCTCTCCGCCCTTCGGCGGGCAACCGCACTGCCCGCCGAAGGGCGGACGGCTCCGACCTGGACCTCCTTTCCCTTCTCGACCCCTGCCTTGACGCTCTTGATCCTGGGAGCGAGCACGCGTGCCGCGGCGCTCTCGGCCCTTCGCGCGGGCTTCCGGCCCACCTGCGCCGACCTCTTCGCCGACCACGACCTGACGGCGGCCTGTCCCGCCCGCCGGATCACTCCCGAGCGCTATCCCAACGGACTGTCCCGCCTGGCCGATGAGGCGCCAACGACCCCTGGCTCTCCACCGGGGCGATCGAGAGAACATCCCGGCGCCGTCTACGGCTCGAGCGGAAGGCGGCGGGCTGGGCGCGCCGGCTGTTCGGGTCCCACGCTACAAAGACTTGAGGTAGGCGATCAGGTCGTCCAGCTCGTCCTCGTTCAACGAGCCCAGGCCCGTGACATCCTCGGGGTTGTGGGGGCCGGAGAGGGCGTCGCGGAGGGTCTTGGCGCGGCCGTCGTGGAGGTAGGGGTCCTTGTCGTAGACGCCCCGGAGCGAGGGGGGGTTGTAGCCCCAGTAGGCGTCGTCGGGCTCTTCCAGTCCGGAGACGTGGACTTGCCGTCGGTCAGCTCGGGGCCGCCGTGGCAGGTGTTGCACGCCGCCTTGGCCGAGCGGAAGACGGCCTCGCCCCGCTTCGCGGCGGGCGAGAGGCGGCCGTCGGGCTCGCGGTAGGGGTTCGGTGGATAATCCAGGGTCTCCAGGAAACTGACCAGGGCCTTGACCTCGTCGGGCGTGGGACGCTGGCCTTGCATGCTCTTGGTGAACGACTCGATCGTGGCATCGCCCAGACTCTCCTGCCAGCCGTGTCAGGTCCAGGGCCCGGTCAGGGCGATCCGGCGCAGCGTCGGCACCTTCTTGCGGCTCCGCTTGTGCGCGGGGCTGAGGTCCTGGCGGCCGTCGTTGAGCGTGTCGAAGTCGAGGCCGTTGGTGTGATCGTCGCTGTGGCAGGTATTGCAGCTATACCACTGGTTGAACGACCGCTCGGCGTCGTGGGACAGGATCTCGCCGCGGCGGGCGAGCGAAGGCTCGCTCGGGCACCCGAGGGGGGATCTCCGGACGAGGGCCGCCGACTCGGCATCGACGACCTGGACGACGTCGGCGAGGTAGTTGGCGACGTAGAGGTCTTGCCGTCGGCGGCGAAGGCCAGCTCAGTCGGCCGGCCTCCCAGGGCAACGCGGCGGAACCGGCCGTCGCCATTGTGCAGCTCGGGGGCGATCAGGTCGCGCGAGCTGGCCGAGCGCCAGGGGAGCCGCCTCTTATCGGCCCGGAAAATCAGGACCTCGTGCGATCCGCCGCCACTGACGGCGAGGAACCGCCCGTCGCGGCCGACGGCCACGCCGTGCGCATCGGCGACGGCCCGGCCCTGCGGGTCGAGCGAGAGCGTTGAGAAGGAATCCGAACCATTGAGCGGCACCCGCGTCAGGCGCTGGCCGAGGACCCATCCCAGGTCGATGTTGTTCCTTGTCGTCGGGAAGCCCTTGTTATTCATGTGGGCGACGTAGCCCATCCGGCCGTCGACGTCGATGGCGACCTGCCGCAGGTTGTCGCCCTCGACCGGCAAGGTCCGCTTGACCCGCCAGAGACCGGTGGCGATCACCGAGAGGTCCCGCGACCGTGCGTTGCCGACGAGCAGGAGCGAGCCATCGGGCGAGAGGGCCGCCCCGCGCGGCTCGCGGCCGACCGCCAGCCGGCCGGTGACGGCCAATATCTCCAGGTCGACGCGGACGACCTCGTTGCTCGCCCCGACCGCGATGTAAGCCGTCGTCCCGTCGGGCGCAAGCGCGACTCCGCGCGGTTCGGGACCGACCTGGACCCGGCCGAGGTCGTCGTATCAGTGCGTCACCACGCCGCGCCGGCCGTCTTTCGCCAGCGCGACACCCGCCGGCCGGTCGCCGGTCGCGACCTCGTGCAGCACTCAGCCCGACTCGGCATCGACGAGCGAGACCGAGCCGGCCGTCTGGTTGGCCGTCAAGAGCCGCGCGCCGTCGCTCGAGAGGGTCAGGGCGATCGGCGAGCGGTGGGGCTCCGACTCGAGCGGGGGCGGGTCGCTCGAGCGCGCGAGCGACGCGGTCAAGACCAGAGTCGCGGCCACCGTTGTCGTCAGGGCCAGCGTCCGTCGAGCGGGAGGTTGACGCCTCATGGGGTGGGCTCCATTCCAGGGACGGAATCCGGCCGAGCGGGCAGGGGGCAGGACATAGCGACTGAGGATCTCTTCCGGGAGGGCGCGCTTCACACGCCCTACAGAAGAATGCGATTTTTTCTCTACATGCGGTTTTTTCTCTACATGCGGTCGATCACTTCGATTCCAAGCAAGTAGAGCCCGGATTTCAAGGTCCGGGCCGTCAAATCGGTCAGCGCAAGGCGGCTGTCACGGCGTGCAGCCGACTCGGCCTTCAGCACCGGGCACTCCTCGTAGAACGTGCTCAGCTTGTTGGCCAGGTCGAAGAGATAGTCGGTCAGGATGTTCGGCTTCAGCTCCGAGGCGGCCAACTCCAGCGTCTCTGGGTATCGGAGGATCATCAAGCCCAGCGCGCGCTCGGCCGGGTGGCTCAGGAAGATTGTCGGGCGGCTGACGTGGATCGCCTCGGGGGTCATCTCCCCCTTGCGGAAGATGCTCCGCACGCGGGCGTAGGCGTACTGCATGTAGGTCGCCGTGTTGCCGTTCTTCGCGAGCATCTTGGCCCAGTCGAAGACGTAATCGCTCAGGCGGTTCTGCGAGAGGTCGGCGTATTTGATGCCGCCGATGCCGACAACCTCGGCGATCTCCCGGCGCTTCTCGTCGGGCAGTTCGGGGCTCAGCTCATCGACGACCTTGCGGGCCTCGACGACCGCCTCATCCAGGAGCGACTCCAGGCCGACCACGTCCCCCTCGCGGGTCTTGAATGGCTTGCGGTCCGGGCCGAGGATCGTGCCGAAGGCGACGTGCTCCAAGTCGACCCGATCGTAACCCCACCGCTGCGCCACGGCGAAGAGTTGCTTGAAGTGGTCGCCCTGGCGGTGATCGACGACGTAAAGGACCTGGTCGGGGTGCCAGGTCTCCTCGCGATATCGGATCGTGGCCAGGTCGGTCGTTGCGTAGTTGAAGGCGCCGTCGCGCTTGCGAATGATCATCGGGGCCTTCGTCTCCTCGACGAAGACGACGGTCGCCCCCTCGCTCTCCTGCGCGATGCCTTTGGCCTCCAAATCCTTGACGATGTCGGCGAGCATCGGGTCGTAGAAGCTCTCGCCGAGCTGGACGTCGAACCGGACGCCAAGGCGGTCGTAGACGGCCTGGAGCGCCTTGAGGCAGTGGGGCATGAACAGCTCCCAAAGGGCGCGGCTCTCGGGGTCGCCGGCGTGGAGCTTGGCTGTCTCCGACCGCGCGGCCTCCTCGACGTCCGCCGCGCCGGCCTTGATCTTCGACTGCGCGAGCCGGTAGAGCCGGGCCAGCTCGGCGACCGGGTCGGCGGCGAAGGCGGTTTCGTCGCGGTGGCTCTTCCAGCCCCAGAGGATCATGCCGAACTGCGAGCCCCAGTCGCCCAGGTGGTTGTCTCGGACGACCTTGTGCCCGAGCGACTCGATGATCCGCGCGAGACACTCGCCGATGACGGTCGAGCGGAGGTGGCCGACGTGCATCGGTTTGGCGACGTTGGGCGAGGAGAAGTCGATGACGACCGTCTTCGACCGCGCCGGGGGGGTGATCCCGAGCGTTTCGTCGGTCAGGAGATCGCCGAGGGTCCGTGCGACCCACGCGTCACGGAGCCGGACGTTGAGGAAGCCGGGGCCGGCGACCTCAGGGGGACCGGCCAGGGGCTCCAGATCGACCGCGCGCGCTACGCCCTGCGCCACATCGCGCGGGTTCTTCTTGAGCGCCCTGGCCACTGCCATGCAGCCGTTGGCCTGGTAGTCGCCGAACTTGGCGTCGTTGCTCGGGCGGACGGCGGCGACGAAGGCCGAGGCGTCGCTCCCCTCAGGAGCGGCGGCGGCGAAGGCCCCGCGCAGGCGTTCTAGGACGTTCATGAGGGCCCAGATCTCGAAGAATGGCAAATTACAGATGACGAATGACAAAGGGTGGATGGCGCAGTCAGTCGCCCGATTCCGGCTCGTCCGCGGGCTCGGGGTGCGAGGCGGGACAGACGCAGCTGGGGTCCTTCCAGTTGAGCTGGGGGGTGTCGCCCCAGATCTCCTCGAGGGCGTAGTAAACCCGCGACTCAGCCGAAAAGATATGGACGACGAAGTCGCCATAGTCGATCAGGATCCAGCGACCTTCCTCCGAGCCTTCGATGCCGAGCTTGTGCTCGCCGATCCGCTTCATCTCCTGGTCGATCTCGCTGGCCATCGCGTGGCTCAAGCGGCGGGAGGTCGCGGTGATGATGACGAAGAAATCGACAAGCGGGGTCGCCTCGCGGAGGTCGAGCAGGAGGATGTCCTTGCCGCGGTTGTCGTCGGCGATCCGGGCGCAGATCCGGGCGTGCTCGAGGGCACGCCCCACTCGCTCGGGGGTGGTGCGGGCCGCTGCGTTAGAGGGGACGTCGTCTTGGAGCTCGTGGCGGGCACGCCGACGCTTGAGCTCGGCGGTGGCCTGGGTCGGGGTCGTCGGGGGGATTGCGGTCATCTTCTTGTCGGTTTCACCCATCACAAGAGGTCCGAGGGGCAAGAGAGGCGGCGGCGCTCTCATCCGTCACGCCTGCGGTCGGTGCGCCCCCGGAAGCATCGCGATCTGAAATCAAACATTTCAAATCCACACGGTCGGCGCACACGGCCGCAGAGAGTCTCCATCCCGCCGCCCCTTGGCAATGATCGGCAGAGGGGCAAAAACCTTCGCTCGGTCCGGCCCCGGCCCGTGCAGGGCGGACACGCGAACCGATCGTCGGGTTCGTCAGGCTCCCTTCGAGTTTACCCGGGCGCAAACCGAATGCCTACCGCAGAAATGGGGGATCGGGGATGGGGGGGTGAGCGTCTCGAATATTGGTGGAAAATTCCGTACAACGGGGTCGCTGATGCGTACCCAGGCTTTCCGACCCGATCACGGAGGGACCCCCAGGGACGCTCTCACCCTGACCCCCGAACAGGACGCCGAGGCCCAGCGGCTGTTCCAATTGCTCCGGCCTGCCGTCGAGGCCGAGCTGCGGGAGTTGACCCGCCTGCTGGCCTCCAAGCCCGACCAGAAGCTCCTGGGCAAGACCGAGTTCGAGGTTCGCGACCGGGTGCACAGGATCGGGGTCAAGGCCCTCGCGACCGCTCGCAACGAGCGGAAACAAAGGGGTCCCCGGGGTCCAGCCTGAGCTGCCCGGTCTGCCACGGCCCGAGCAAGTTCCCAGACCGCCGGGACAAGACCTTCCTCAGCCTGATGGGTCAGGTCGTGGTCGAGGATCGCGCTGCCTATCTCTGCCCGGCCGGTCACACGGGCCACGCCCCCTCCGACGCCGCGCGGGGGCTGTCCGGACGCAAACTGATACCGGCCGTCGAGCACCTGGTGATCTTGGCCGGCACCGTCGGCAGCTTCGCCGAGGCGGCCGAGAAGCTCCTGCCCCGGATGGCCGGGCTGCGGCTCTGTGAGTCGACGGTCCAGCGGACCACCGAGGCCGCCGGCCAGCGGCTCGGCACGCTGGGGACCGGAGGGCACACCCTCGGCCCAGCGGCCGAAGCGGAAACACGAGGGCGGCGGCGCGACCCGGGCGGCGCTGGAGGCGCTGGACCTGAAGGGCCGATCCGACGCCGTGCCGGAGACGCATCGCCAGGTGACCGGGGACGTGGGGAACACCCT
>JBKOZB010000200.1:0-7698 GCA_046744225.1 Planctomycetota bacterium
AGTCAATTAGTCAAGTTATTGTCGGTTGCTTAATCGGGAGTCGTGATAAAGACTTCGATTTCCTTCGTGTATGGGTGACCCGGAGGGCGAGACGCACCCGTTCTTGGGCGTGGCGACCGCAAAGTGTGACGGTCGTTCGGGGCTGAAGATCGAGTCAATGAGGAACTTGCGTGGGCATCGTCGGTCGGGAGGATCGGGCCGTGGAGGTCCCCGTTTCGATCACCAGTCGGTCGAAGTCGTGGCGGGTCATCGTGCCCTCGGACTCGCTCATGAAGCCCTCCCGAAAATCGAGGAGCGCGGCGAATCCGGGAGATTGTCCTCCATCCAGCGGCGGTACGTCGCGAATCGCGCGTTGACGGAGCCGGCGTCGAGCCCGAACTGCTCCAGGCTGTAGCGATGGACCCCGTGCTTGTGCTGGGGGTTGTCGGCCAGCCAGCCGCGCACCCGGGCCTCGAACGCGGCGTCGTACACATCGCCGAACTGGCGGCAGACCGTCTCGACCGTGCCAACTGGGTCGGCGAGCAGAGCGGGGTACGAGACGTCGAAGAACCGCGACGGGTCGGCCGTCGCGCGGAGGGCGAGGGCGCGCTCGGTCCCCACGGCCATCGCCTCAGTGAACTCGGCCCCCAGCCGCCTCAGGTCCACGCGCTCGCAGAAGACGCCCCGGAAGGAGGACGCCAGGCTGCACAGCGAGGGGATGACCTGGAGTGGGTCGCGGTGAGTTATGACGATGCTGGCGTCCGGAAAGACTGTGAGCAAGGCGTCGAGTCCGAACAGGTGCGCGGGGGCCTTTAGGATCCAGGGATCGCCGGGGATGTGTCGGGACAGGAGCTGGAGCTGGCGGCGGACGTAGCGGTAGGGGCCGACCAGATCTCGCCCCCTGAGCCACTCGACATAGCCGGGCACGTCGAACAGGAACCCGAAGATGCCGGCCTCGAACCCATGCGCGAACAGGTTGTTGCACTCCTCGGGCATCTCGGCGTCGAATTCGTGGGCGGCGGCGATGCGCGGGGACACGCGATAAAGATGCTTGACCGCCTTCCTCACCCGCTCGATCCGGGGGTCGGTCCGATAGGTCTCCGGCCGGGGCGGGGGCGCGGGCTCGGACGCCTCCCAGAACAGGAGCGGCCGGCCGGCGGGGTTCTCGGCCAGCAAGCGGTGCAGGAGGGTCGTCCCGCTTCGCGGCAGCCCGGTGACGAACAAGGGCCGGCGGATCGGCACCTCCAAGATCTCCGGGTGCCGCTTCAGCTCGTCCTCGATCCGCAGTCGGTTGATCAAGAGCTGGATGCAGAACGCGCGGAAGGCGATCCGGCCGAACGTGTGGGCGGTGCCTTGCCGCTCGAACGCCTCGACCAGCACCTTCAGGCCCTCGCGGAAGCGGTCATCGCCCCAGTCCGAAAGCCCGGTCCTTCGCTCGGCAACGGCCAGGAACTCCTCGGGGTCCAGCCTGGGCCGGCGCAGCCCGACGCGCCGGAGGGCGCGCCCGGCCCCGTTGACCAGACGCATCCAAAGCGGCCAGTCGGGGCGATCCCAGATCGGTTCCCCCGCCGCGATCCGACCCCGGCCCTGCGCCCCGTCCCCGTCAATCGTCGCGCTCACTTTTCATCGTCCTCCCAGGGTCCTCAGGAAGGCGTCCAGGGTTTCAATATCCTGGGACGTCAACACGGTCCCTCGGGCCGGAACTCGCAACCGCGATCGAATCACGACGCTCTCGCCCTCTTTGACAATATATATTATCATCCCCGGCGCGGCGCCGCCGATCCATGAATTCCGGGGGTGACAATGCGGCGCGGGGTGATTCGCTTCGTTCGGTAAACAAGCCTCCGGAGCCTTTATTGTGCCGGAGCTATGTGACTTAATCTCCTCATTAGTACTGATTTAAGTCAGGAGCATCCCCAGCTTAACCGCACGTGAAACTTTCCCTGATGAAACCCGAATGTTGAACAAAAGTGTCTTTTCCTTGGCAGAGAGAATCGTCGGGAGAGGAGGGTTCCATCTCGCAGCTGCGGACCTGGATTCCTGCCTGTCGCGTCCAAAACCGCTGTTGCGCAGGAGATATTCACCGAGTTGGGTGGGTCGGGGGAGTCATCCGACGAATCGCTGGACGGCCTGCGCCCGATTCCGGGTCACGAGCCGGTTGACCACGGAGAATTCCGGAGGCGAGGTTGAATCCGGCGTGACCCCTTGGTTATCATGCGTGTGCAACAAAGCGCAAACGCCAAGGAATGGGCGATCGACCGCCCCACCCCGCAAGGCCTCGACCTGAACTCGTGGCTTGGTCGCCTCGACGACCGGCTCACCGACGTTGACCGCCCTCTCGCCCGGGAGGCTCTTGGACGATCGCCCCCGGCGCCACGACCGAATCCCCCCGTGTGAGTGACTTCGAGGAGCAACACGTGATTGCAAAGAGCAAGGCAATAGGTCTGTGGGCTGGTGCGCTGCTGGCCCTGGCCGGTACGGGCGCGCCGGCCTCCGGGGCCGAGGCAAACACCCAGCCGGCCGACACTTTGGACAAGGTCAGCTACGACAAGCAGGTCCGGCCGATCTTCCAGGCCCATTGCCAGGGGTGCCATCAGCCGGCCAAGCCGAGTGGCCGGTACGTGATGACCGCGTTCGACCGGCTCCTGGCCGGCGGCGAGTCGAACACACCCGCGATCGTGCCCAAGAAGCCCGAGGAAAGCAACCTCCTCGACCAGATCACGCCCCGCGACGACAAGGCCGAGATGCCCCAGGGGAAGCCGCCGCTCAGCCCGGCCGAGATCGACACGATCCGCCGCTGGATCGCCGCGGGGGCCGTCGATGACACCCCCCCGAGCGCCGGGCGGAACTACGACCCCGAGCACCCGCCCATTTACACCCGGCCGCCGGTCATCACCGCGCTCGACTTCGCGCCCGACGGCTCGCTCTTGGCCGTCGCAGGGTTTCACGAGGTCTTGCTCTGGAAGGGCGACGGCTCGGAGCTGGTCGCCCGGCTCATCGGGCTCGCCGAGCGGATCGAGTCGGTCCGCTTCTCGCCCGACGGCCGGCGACTGGCTATCACCGGCGGCCAGCCCGGACGGATGGGCGAGGTCCAGATCTGGGACGTCGCCAGGCGCAAGCTGGTGCTCTCCGTCCCCGTTACCTTCGACACGATCTACGGCGCGAGCTGGTCGCCCGACGGGACCAAGGTCGCCTTCGGCTGTGCCGAGAACACGGTGCGCGCGATCGACGCCCAGACCGGCGCGGCGGTGCTCTATCAAGGCGCCCACACCGACTGGGTGCTCGACACGGCGTTCTCGAAGGATGGGTCGCACGTCGTCTCGGTCGGCCGCGACATGACGGTCAAGTTGACCGAGTTGGCCACGCAGCGGTTCATCGACAACGTCACGTCGATCACCCCGGGGGCGCTCAAGGGGGGCATCCAGGCGATCGCTCGGCACCCGAAGCTCGACCACGTCGTCGTCGGCGGGTCGGACGGAACGCCGAAGGTGTACCGCCTGTTCCGCGAGACGGCCCGCAAGATCGGCGACGACGCCAACCTCATCTTCGACCTGTTCCCGATGACCGGGCGGATCTTCAGCGTCGGATTCTCGGCCGACGGCAAGCGGATCGCGGCGGGCAGCAGCCTCGACGGCGGCGGCGAGGTCTCGATCTGCACCTACGACTACGACGGCGACGTGCCCGCCGACATCAAGGCGATCATGGGCAAGGTGCCCGGCACGCGAAAGCCCGAGGAGCGGGCCGCGCTCGAGGAATACAAGGCAAAGGGCACGCGTGAGGTAGCCCGCGTCTCGGTGCCGGCGGGCGTCTATGCCGTCGCCTTCCTCCCCGACGGCAAACAAATCGCGGCGGCCGGCTCCGACGGCAAGGTCCGGCTGATCGACGCGGCGACCGGCACGATCGTCAAGGCGTTCGAGCCCGCCCCGCTCGGGTCCGAGGCGCCCCGGCCCGCGGCCGCCCTCGCGGCAAGCCAGGCCCAGGACGAGCTGGCCGAGACCGAGGTCTTGCCGCCGGGCGCGACGGTCAAGGGGCTGGAAGCTCAGCCGGCGCGGATCGCGCTGGCCGGCGGCTTCGCCTACGCCCAGTTGCTCGTCCTGGCCCGGCTCGACAACGGCGAGACGGTGGACGTCACCCGGATGGCGCAGGCCAACCTCTCGGCGCCGGTGGTCGAGGTGTCGCGCACCGGGCTGGTGCATCCCAAGGCCGATGGCCGAGCGATGCTCACGCTCGGCTTCGCCGGCCGGTCGGTCGAGGTACCGGTCGAGGTCTGGGGGATGGCGGCCGAGCACCGCGCCGATTTCCTCCGCGACGTCAACCCCATGCTCTCGCGGCTCGGGTGCAACGCGGGGACTTGTCACGGAGCGGCGAAGGGGAAAAATGGGTTCAAGCTCTCGCTCCGCGGCTACGATCCCCTGTTTGACGTCCGCGCCTTGACCGACGACCTCGCCTCACGGCGGGTCAACGTCGCCTCGCCCGACGACAGCCTGATGCTCCTGAAGCCGACGGGGGCCGTGCCGCACGTCGGCGGCCAGCTCTTCAAGCCGGGCGAGCCGTCTTACGAGGTCGTCCGCGCCTGGATCGCGGGGGGGGCAAAGCTCGACCCGGCCACGCCCAAGGTGACGAAGATCGAGGTCTTCCCCGCCAACCCGGTCGTCCAGCGGATCGGCTCGAAGCAGCAGATGCGCGTGCTCGCCACCTACGCCGACGGCCTCGTCCGCGACGTGACCCGCGAGGCATTCATCGAGAGCGGCAACGGCGAGATCGCCACCGCCAGCCGCGCCGGGCTGATGACCGCCGTCCGCCGCGGCGAGGCGCCGATCCTGGCGCGGTACGAAGGGGCCTACGCCGCGACCACCCTGACGGTCATGGGCGACCGCTCGGGCTTCGTCTGGGAGCAGCCGCCGGCGCACAATCCGATCGACGAGCTGACCGCCGCCAAGTGGCAGCGGCTGAAGATCGAGCCCTCGGGCCTCTGCACCGACACCGAGTTCCTCCGCCGGGCCTCCCTCGACCTGACCGGCCTGCCGCCGTCGGCCGACGAGGTGCGGGCCTTCCTCGCCGACTCGCGCGAGACCCGCATCAAGCGCGACGAGCTGGTGGACCGCCTGATCGGCAGCCCGGCCTACGTCGAATTCTGGACGAACAAATGGGCCGACCTCTTGCAGGTCAACCGCAAGTTTCTCGGGACCGAGGGGGCGAAGGCCTTCCGCCAGTGGATTCGCGAGGAGGTGGCGAAGAATACCCCGTGGGACCAGTTCGCGCGGAAGATCCTGACCGCCTCGGGCTCGAATCGCGAGAACCCGGCGGCGGCGTACTTCAAGATCCTCCGCGACCCGTCGAACACGATGGAGAACACAACGCACCTGTTTTTGGCCATCCGGTTCAACTGTAACAAATGCCATGACCACCCGTTCGAGCGCTGGACGCAGGATCAGTATTACCAGATGGCCGCCTTCTTCGCGCAGGTCGGCCTGAAGAAGGACCCGGCTGGCGGCGACGCCCAGATCGGCGGGTCGGCCGTCGAGTCGGGCAAGCCGCTTCACGAGATCGTCGAGGACGAAAAAACGGGCGAGATCAAGCACGATCGGACCGGGCAGGTGACCGAGCCCAAGTTCCCGTTCCCCTGCGCCTTCGACGAGCCGAAGGACGCACCGAGGCGGGCCAGGCTGGCGTCGTGGATCACGTCGAGGGACAACCCGTACTTCGCCCGGAGCTTCGTCAACCGGGTCTGGGGCTACCTGTTCGGCGTCGGAATCATGGAGCCGATCGACGACATCCGCGCCGGGAATCCGCCGACGAACTCCGAGTTGCTCGACTACCTGACCCGCGAGTTCCTCGACCACAGCTTCGACGTGCAGCACGTCATGCGCCTGATCTGCAAGTCGCGGACGTACCAGCTCTCGTTCGAGCCGAACCGATGGAATGAAGACGACCGGACGAATTACTCGCACGCGATCGCGCGTCGGCTTCCGGCCGAGGTGCTCTACGACACGGTCTATCGGGTCACCGGCTCGGTCTCGAAGATCCCGGGCGTGCCGCCGGGGACGCGCGCGGCCGCGCTGCCCGACTCGGGGGTCGAGCTGCCGAGCGGCTTCTTGTCCACCTTCGGCCGGCCGGTCCGCGAGAGCGCCTGCGAGTGCGAGCGCTCCAGCGGCCTGCAACTCGGCCCGGTCATGGCGCTCATCAGCGGGCCGACGATCGGCGACGCCATCGACGACCCGAACAATGAGCTGGCCAAGCTCGTCGCGCGAGAGGAGGACGACGCGAGGCTCGTCGATGAATTGTTCCTCCGCATCCTGAACCGGCCGGCGGCCCCGAAGGAGGTCGAGGCGAGCGTCGCCGACCTCCGCGCGATCGAGGACGACCACCGCAGGCTGGCCGAGGCCCTCGCGAAGCACGAGGCGGACGACGTCCCCCTCCGGGCCAAGCTGGAGAAGGAGCGCGAGGAGGCGATCGCGGCGGCGAAGCAGGAGCTGGCCGACTACGAGAAGGAGCTGGCGCCGAGGCTGGCCGAGCTGGAGCGGCAGAAGGCCGAGAAGACCGCCCAGCTCGAAAAGGAGCTGAAGGACTACGAGGCGATGCTCCCGGCCCGGCTCGCCGACTGGGAGAAGAGGCAGGCGTCGGCCGAGGTCGAGTGGCTCCCCCTCGCCCCGAAGGTCCTCAAGGCCGGGGCCGGGACGATCCTGACGCCGGAGCCCGATCGCTCGATCTTCGTCTCGGGCAAGGAGCAGAAGACGGCCTACACGGTCGTCGTCGAGACCCGGCTGCGGGGGATCACCGGCATCCGGCTCGAGGCCCTGGCCGATCCCCGGCTCCCGTCCGGCGGCCCCGGTCGCGCCTCGAATGGCAACTTCGTCCTCAATGAGTTCGAGGTCACGGCCGCGCCGAAGGCGGACCCGAAGAAAGCGCAGAAGGTCACGCTCCAGAACCCCCTGGCCAACTTCAGCCAGGACCACTTCAGCATCAAGGCCGTCATCGACGGCGACCCGACCAACGGCGAGAAGGGCTGGGCGGTCTCCCCGGTCCTGGGCGTGACTCACTGGGCGACCTTCGAGACCGCGCAGCCGATCGACTTCGACGGCGGCACAGTCCTGACGTTCACGCTGCACCAGCGGTCCACCGATGATGCCCACATGCTTGGCCGGTTCCGGCTCTCGGCGACGATCGCCCCCCGGCCGGTCGGCCTCGGCCTGCCGGAAGAGCTCCGCGCGATCGTGGCGACCCCGGCGGCCGAGCGGACGGAGGCCCAGAAAACGGCCCTGTTGAAGAACTTCCGCGCCGGGGACGAGGGCCTGCGGACGCGGACGAGGGCGGTCGCCGAGAGCCGGCAGCCGCTCCCGATCGACCCCAAGCTCAAGGAGCTGCGCGAGGCGCTGGAGCTGGTCAGCCGGCCCGTGCCCCCCGACCCGGAGCTGGAGCAGCTCCGCCACGACGTCGCGATGAGCACGAAGCAGCTTGCCGAGAAGCGGCTCACGGCCGCCCAGGACGTCGCCTGGGCCTTGATCAACAGCCCGGCGTTCCTGTTCAATCATTGACCGACGGCGACGTCCCGGTGGCTCATTCCTCGGAGGATCGACAAGGGAGACGGGCGATGATCATCGTTCCCGGACAACCCGGCAGGGACCTGTGCGACCGCCACCTCGGGATGACCCGGCGCGACCTGCTGCGGGTCGGCGGCTCGGGCTTGCTCGGCCTCTCGCTCGGCACGATGTTCCAGCT
>JBKOZB010000146.1:0-7619 GCA_046744225.1 Planctomycetota bacterium
CCCCAGATCAAGAACATGGCTACCGTCGGCGGCAACCTGCTCCAGCGCCCCCGGTGCTGGTACTACCGCGCCGGCAACGGCCTGCTCGCCATGAAAGACGGCAAGAGCCTCGTCCGCGACGGCGACAACCGCTATCACGCCATCTTCCTGACCGACGGCAACGCGCTGTTCGTCAACCCGTCGAGCCTGGCCGTCCCCCTGATCGCGCTCGGGGCCAGGGCGACCATCCTCGGCGCCCGAGGCGAGCGGACCGTCAAGGTCGAGGATCTGTACCAGGTCCCGAAGAAGGAAGGCGACCGCGAGCTGACCGTCGCCCCCGGCGAGGTCTTGACCAAGGTCGTCATCCCGGCGGCCAAGGGGAAAAATGCCTCGTACGAGGCGCGGCAGAAGCAGGCGCACGACTGGCCGCTCGTGCTCGCCTCGGTCAACCTGACGATGGACGGCGACACAGTCTCGAAGGCCCGGATCATCCTCGGCAGCGTCGCGCCGATCCCCTGGCGGAGCGAGGCGGCCGAGAGGGCGATCGAGAAGACGTCGGTCACGCTCGACACGGCCACCCGCGCGGGCGAAGCCGCGATCGAAGAGGCCAAGCCGCTCTCGATGAACGCCTACAAGGTGACCCTGACCAAGACCGTCATCAAGCGCGCCCTGCTCGCCGCCGTCGGCAACCGCTACTGGGAGGAGGGTTGACCCGCCATGGCGAGCGCCGACCCCAGCGAACGGCCGGAGGTCCAGCCGACCAACATTCCCTGCCGCCACCTGCGCCACAAGGGGATGTACGTCTACACCGATGGCCTCGGCGGCGAACCGCATGAGGACTACGACAACACGATCTACTGGTGCCTGAAGACCATGAAGGGCTTCGGCCCCGACGACGACCTTGTCAGCGGCGAGGATTGCCGGAACGCGGCGCGTTCCTGCTACGAGCCGATCTGAACGGCTCCAGGCCGACGTTCAAGCCGGAGATCAGCCACGCCCGGGACGAAGGTCCTCGGTGCGGCTGTTTCGCCCCTCCCCCGCGCTTGTACGGTTCGATCTAACCAGAATGGGGCGCGTGATCGGTCGTCATCGCGCCCGCCGGCGCATCGTCGTCGAGAGCATCGCCCGACGGAGGTCGATCCCGTGCCGGAGATTGTCCTGGGCGACGGCCAGGCTCCGGGTCGTCAGGGCGACGTTGAACGGGTGCGCGGGGACGACGTGTTGCGCGTCGGAGAGCTGCCAGGCCAGCCCGAGCGCCGAGCGCCCCAGATCGGTCTCGCCGGATGCCTGCCAGAACGAGGCCATCCAGAAGAGCATCCGGCGATAGTGCTCGAGCTGACCGCGCAGGTGGTGCTCGAACAGATAGCGATAGGCCCCAGAGTCGCGCGCGGGATCGGGCGGAACGTCTCCCTCGCGCAGCAGGATCTCCTCGGCGAGCTCGTAGGTGAGCGGCGAATGGTCGAGCCAGTCCGGACACGAATCGAGCACGGCCCGTACTCGGCCGGGCATTTCGTCGAACGGCAGTGACGCCGGGTCCCACCCGGGAAACGGCGCCGGGACGGGATGGGGACGGAAGGTCGGACCCGCGGTCGCTTCGAGCCAGTAGCGGAGCGCGGGTGGGGTCTCCGGGCCGCAGAGCACGAGGCTGCCGGCGAGCAGGTCGAGGGCCAGCTCGTGCGCCCCGTCGATCTGGTCGCGTTCGACCTGGCCGATGATCTCGACGATCAGTCCCTCGGCGCCCGGCGCATCGGGCGTGATCTGGCCGACCACCTCGTGGACCCCGCGCCAGACGTCGCAGAGGAACGCGGCGGTGGCGCACGTCGCCCCCGGCCGCGCGGCGGAGAGGATGATGGTCCCTTGACCCCGCCCGTCGAGCGCGGTGACGACGGAGCAGACCAGCCGAGGGACGGGTCGGTCCGGTCCGGCCCAGGATGCGATCGCGCGATCGGCCTCGCTCCCGAGCCAGCGACGGGCCCGAGCTGCGGTCCCGGCATCGGGGTGGTCGGCGGCCATCGAGGCCCAGGCGCGGAGGAGCCTCGGGTCATCGTCCGGGCGCGACAGCGCCTTGAGCGCTTCGGCGCGGGTCTCGGCCTGGTGCGCGAAGCTCAAGAGGCGGAGGAACTCAATCAGTCCCGACCGGAGCGGAACCTCGGCGAGCCCGGAGACGATCTCGGGTCGCAGCTCGGGCTCGACGCCTGCTAAGCCTTGAAGCGCCAGCCAGATCCCGTCCGGCTCGGTCTCCAACTGCTCGGCCAACTGGTCGAACGACTCGTCCTCATCGAGCGTCTCGTTCAATTCCACCCAGCGCTCAGTCAGCTCGGGGAAGGCCGAGAGCATCCCGGCGCCATCGAGCAGCTCGAGCGCCATCCAGACACGCTCGGGCGGGAGGTCGGGCTGCCGCAACAGCCCCTCGGCCAGCGCGCGGAGCAGATCGGGCGAGGCGTGGGCCTCGACCAGTCGCAAAATCGCTTCCGCATCCGAACCGTTCAGGTCGTCCAGCCTTCGGCGGACGGCGGCCCGAACGTGATCGGCCGGGAACCGGGCGATCAACCGGTCCAACTGCGCGTCGCGCTCCGACTCGGACCATTCGGGGTGGTCGCGGAGCGCGTCGAGCAGCGCCTCGGGGGTCTCGGTCGCCGGCGCGAGGGCCGAAGGGTCGTCGGGCGGTCTCGGGTGCATAAGGGCTCCCGGTGGCTCGGTCTTCCTTTCCTTCCACGCACTACGCTGCCAAAACACTCCGTCGCGTGGCAAGAGTGAATCGGGCCGACATCATTTGTTCCGGGCCGCCCGGTTCGAGGTCCGACCTGGCCAGTCGAGGTCGAGGTCGGAGTCGAGCACGACCGGCTCGTAGAGGGAAGGATCGACCTCGGTCAGGAACCGGCTCGGCGTCGTCAGGACGTACGGCCCCCGACCGCCCCGGGCGACCATCAGGGGATACGTGAGATACAGCTCGTCCATGGCCCGCGTCACCGCGACGTAGAAGATGCGCCGTTCTTCGTCCTCGCCGCCCGGCTCGCCGAGGGCGCGCGGGTTGGGAAAGCTCTCCTCGATCAGGCGAAGGACGAACACCCGCGACCACTCCAACCCCTTCGCCTGGTGGATCGTGCTCAGGACGAGGGTTTGCTCCGGCTCGTCGTCGGCCAAGGTGTCCATGCCGTAGACATCGCCGGCCAGGAGCAGCTCGGCGATCAACCGTTCCAGGCTGGCATAGCGCGCGGCCAGGACGGCAAGCTGCTCGATGTCGGCCAGGCGGTTCTGGGGATGCTCGTACTTGCCCTTGACGGTCGCGGGATAGCCCCCTTGCAGGATCGCCCCGATCGCCCCAGCCGGGTTGGTCTCGGGTCCCACCGAGCGGATCTTGTTCAGGTCGGCGACGAACCCGGCGAAGAACCCCTTGCTCTTGGTGGGGATGACGGCCATCATCTCGGCCGTGGCGAGCGCGTCGAGCGGAGCGGCCGACTTCGCCAGCCGCTCGCAGAGGACGCCGGCCTTCGCCTGGCCGATCCCCGGCAGGAGCAGGAGCAGCCGCCGCCAGGCTGCCTCATCGCGCGGGTTGGCCACGATCCGCAGGTAAGCCAGCACGTCCTTGATGTGCGCCTGCTCGAAGAAGCGGAGCCCGCTCCGCACCGTGTAGCGGATCCCCCGCGCGACCAGCTCGGCCTGCAAGAGGATGCTGTCGTGGTGGTTGCGGTAGAGGACGGCGATCCGGTTGAGCGGGATGCCCTGCTCGTGGCATTCGAGGATCTGATGGCAGGCGAAAGCAGCCTCCTCGTAGGCATCGGACGCGGGCACCACGGCGGGCTGGACCCCCGAGGGGCGGGCCGACACAAGGGTCTTGGCGAACCCGGAGACGTTGTGCGCGATCGAGGCGTTGGTGAAGGCGACGATCTCGGGAGTCGAGCGGTAGTTGGTCTCGAGCCGGAAGACCCGCGCCTCGGGATGCCGATCGGGGAACTTGAGGATGTTGTCGTAGTTCGCGCCCCGGAACCGGTAGATGGACTGCGCGTCGTCGCCGACGGCCGTCAGGTTGCCGCTCCCCGCGCGGGCGATCGCCTCGACCAAGGCGACCTGCACCGTGTTCGTATCCTGCATCTCGTCGATGAGGATGTGCCGGAACATGCGCCCCTGCGCGTCCCGCTGGTCGGGGAACTCCTCCACCAGGCGCGCCCACTGGCCGAGCAGGTCGTCGTAGTCCATGCTGTTGGCCGCCCGCTTGCGGTTGGCGTAAGCCTGCGCGACGGCTTCAAGCTGCGGGGTCCATTCGGCGAATTCGGGATGACGTTCGGCGATGAGCTCGGCCATCGGCCGGCCGACGTTGAGCGCGTAGCTGATCAGGTGCTGCACCGAGGCCGGCTTCGGCGCCATCTTGCCGGTCCCGAACAGGCCGACGTCATCCATCGCGAGCCGGATGACATCGATCTGGTCCTCGCTGTCGAGGATCGAGAAGTTCGGCCCGTAGCCCAGCAGCCCGGCCGAGCGGCGGAGCAGGCGGTTGCCGATGTGGTGGAACGTGCCGGCCCAGACCCGCGCGGCCTGCGGGCCGATCAGCCCTTCGAGCCGCCCGACCATCTCGCGCGCCGCCCGTCTCGTGAACGTCACCAGCAGGATCGCCTCGGGGGGGACACCCTTGGCGACCAGGTAGGCGACCCGGTAGGTGATGACCCGCGTCTTGCCCGAGCCGGGCCCGGCCAGGATCAGGTTATACCCGTCGGGCGCCGTCGCCGCCTCGCGCTGGGCGTCGTTCAGGTCGAGCGCGAACCGTTCGGCGAGCCGATCGCCTGCGTTCTTCTTGAGCACGATCTTGCGCGGGGTCGCCATGTCCGGGCCGCTGGACGTACTTGGGGTTTAAAATCGCTCGTGAGTGGTTATTATACGGTCCTCCATCGCCCGAGCACCACGATCTGGTTGCTTCACCCTTTCCGAATGCGATGCATCGCCGCTACCATGGAGGTCAAGGATGGCGACCATGGACACCGAACCGACAACCACTATCCTCCGGGAACCGAAAGTCTACCTGGTCGGCCGCCAGACGGTGGACGACGCGGCGCTCGCGGCGTTCCTGGCCGACCACCAGGTCGAGCGCTGGTCGACCGACACCGAGGAGGCGGGGGAAAAGCTCGTCGAAGTCGCGGGCCGACTTTGTTATATGAGCTTCTCTAGGCCACGCCCCGGCGGCAACAAGGCGTACCTCGGCCATATCCTCGAAGTTGGCCACGGCTCGGTGCTGGAGCACGCCGTCTTCAACCTGATCGTTACCGGAGTTTCTCGCTCGTTTACTCATGAATTGATCCGACATCGCGCCGGCTTTGGTTACAGTCAACTTAGTCAACGATTTGTTGATGAGAGTGAATGTGCATTTGTCGAGCCCGACGTGATCGCCGGCGATCCCGAATTGCACCGAGTCTGGCTCGAAACGGTGCAGACGTGCCAGCGGGCTTACCGGACCCTGGCCGACGGGCTGGCGGCCAAGTTCGGCCACCTGGAGGAGCGGACCCTCCGGCGCAAGAAGGCGCGCGAGGCGGCGCGGAGCGTCCTGCCTAACGCGACGGAGACGAAGATCTTCGTCACCGCCAACACCCGTGCCCTGCGGCACTTCATCGAGATGCGCGCCGACCCCGCCGCCGATGTCGAGATTCGCAAGGTCGCCGTGGCCGTCCTCAGGCTCCTTCAGGCCGAGAGCCCCAATCTCTTCGGCGACTACATGCTGATCGACCTCCCCGGAGGAGGTCAGGCGGCCTCCACGCCGCACCGCAAAGTCTGATCGGACGGCGTGGAGGATTGGACCGCGTTCGCGGGGCATGATCTTTCGCCGGCATTCGGCTCCGAGCTTCCGTTGGAGACTGTGGCCGAGCGCGTTCCCGGCGCGGGTCGCTTCCAGGACGTGCCGACGTCCGAAATTCGGATTTCGGCGTGGACACGGACTCATACACTTTGTATTTTGATGATAGTGAGGGGTCCTTCCCCGAGCTGTTCCAGAACGTCGTCGCGGGGCGCTGACCTCCCCTCCGCGGTCCTCGGCGATCCCCTCGTGCAGTTCGGCCGTCTCACCGCATCATCGAGCGCCTGAACCCCGGATGCCGGGATCGCTCGGCTCTCGACTGATTCCAGCCCCCCGGCTCAAGCAACATCTCACGTGGATGGCGGAGGTCGATGGCTCCGCGAACCCTCCCTTTGTTTGCCGTCCCCATTCACCGACGAGCGACAGTCATGAGCACGGCCGCACAGACTTGTTCCGGTGTCCTGGAAGTGCATCCCCAGGGCCATGGTTTTCTCCGCGATCCCGCGCGGAACTTCCGGGTCGGTCCGAAGGATGTCTACGTCGGGTCCCCGTTGCTCGCCAGGTTCCAGCTTCGCCAAGGGGTCAGGCTCACGGGCTTGGTCGAGGCGCCCTCCAAGGGCGAGGGGCTCCGGCTCGCCGCGCTGACCGAGATCGAGGGCCGGACCCCGGAGCAGTACCTCGGCTTGCGCGGCTTCGACGAACTGACGGCGATCGATCCCCACGACCCAATCCGGCTGGAGACCGGCCCCGAGCCGCTCGGGATGCGGATCATGGACCTGCTCACCCCGATCGGCAAGGGTCAGCGCGGGCTGATCGTCGCCCCGCCCCGGAGCGGCAAGACGATCCTCCTCCAGCAGATCGCCGCCGCGGTGGCCCAGAACCACCCGGAAATGCACCTGCTCGTCCTGCTGATCGACGAGCGGCCCGAGGAAGTGACCGAGATGCGTCGGAGCGTGCGCGGCGAGGTGATCGCCTCGTCGTCCGACCACGCGACCGAGGAGCACATCCGGCTCGCCCAACTCACGATCGACCGCGCCAAGCGGATCGCCGAGACGGGGGGAGAGGCGTTGATCCTGCTCGACAGCCTGACCCGGCTCGCCCGCGCCTACAACAAGGGCTCGAACTCGGGCCGGACCATGTCGGGAGGGATGGACATCAAGGCGATGGACGTCCCCAAGCGGCTCTTCGGCGCCGCCCGAACCTTTGATGAAGGGGGATCGCTGACCGTTCTGGCCACCGCTCTGATCGAGACGGGGAGCCGGATGGATGAGCTGATCTTCCAGGAATTCAAGGGGACCGGCAACATGGAGGTCGTGCTCGACCGCCGCCTGGCCGACCGGCGGATCTGGCCGGCGATCGACATTCCACTGTCGGGGACCCGCAAGGAGGAGCGGCTCCTCGATCCCGCCACGCTCTCGCGGGTCACCCTGCTGCGCCGGAGCCTTTCGGCGCTGAAGCCGCCCGAGGCGATGGAATCGCTCGTTCGCCAACTGGCCAAGTTCCCCACCAACGCTGCGTTCCTCGACCGGATCGGACAGTTCCAGACCGTCCGTTGAACGTCGGAGACGATCGGGGCGGCCGGTTCCAGATCGCCCCGACCATTTTGGGTCAATCCAGCGTCTTGATCTTCAGGTTCCGGAACCGGATCGGCGCGCTTTCCGACTGCCAGCCGCTCTGGCCGTGGTCGGACGTCGCCTCGGTCCCGGACGAGACCGCGATGCCGTTGATCTTGCAGGTGAGCGGGTCTCGTCCGGCCGTTTTCCGGCCGGTCGCAATGCGGGAATTTGTATGGCCTCTCTTGTCCCGCAGTGGCCATGACGTTACGCTTCAAAAGATCAAGGTTTCCTCTGCGGCCCGATAC
>JBKOZB010000067.1:0-8457 GCA_046744225.1 Planctomycetota bacterium
CACCCCGAAACCCCAGCGCCCGTTCTGACAGGCGGCCGCCGGCGACTCGAGCGACCCGCGACGACCCACCCGAGAGCGGTGACACCCTGATCGGGGCACGCGCCGGGGCAGGGGGCCAACTCGCGTCCGCGACGCCGCCGGCGGCATGGCGCCGCGAGAAATGGGAAACTTGGAAGGGGAGTGGCGCGGAATGGCCCAGGCCATCCAGAGACTTCTCGTCGATCCCGACAGAGGATTCACGTAAGTCTATACCAGTCAACCTCTCATCCTCGTTTCCACATTCGCGTCTCTTTTTCGGCCTCCAAACAAGACGCAGTCTTCGTTGGGTGTGTGAAACGTACCATGATCCCTAAGAATGATGGTGCGTTTCATGCATGCTATCAAGCTCGGATCAGGACGCAGAGTGTCCCAGAAGGCATTTCCACGCGGAGCGTGGGAACGAGGGTGGGGGGCCGTTCGGGATGAGCCAGAGGTCTCGAAAATTATCCGCATCCTGGACGAACCGACACGCCTTGGTATCATGGAATCGGCGGGGCGAGAACCAAGCCGCGCCATGCTCGACCGATACGGCCGGATCTCGTTCCGGTGCGGCTCTTTGGAAACTTGATGTTCGCCCGGCTGCCACGGGAAGGCCGTGGTGGAAAACATCAACCCAACGAGAGAAGGTCATGGGGCGGCGAGAACCAAGCCGGCCTCTTCCTGAAAGAGTGGAAGGCGGGCCCACCTAAGGTGCGTGCCGGACCTGCCGCGAAGGGCCACCGGAACGCCTCATGGATTCACATGATTTGTTGCAGATGTTGGAGAGGGTTCGGCACGGCCGGCTCACCCCGGCCGAGGCCGCCGCGAAGATCCGGACCGCCCCGTTCGAGGACGCCGGTGGGTTCGCCAAGGTCGATCTCCACCGCCGGCTGCGGTGCGGGTTCCCCGAGGTGATCTTCGGCCAAGGGAAGACGGCCGAGCAGATCGAAGGCATCCTGCGGACGTTGCAGCGGCACGGGCAGGGGGGGCTCGTCACCCGGCTCGAGCCGGCGGTCGCCACGCACCTGGGCCAGGCCTTTCCCGAGGGAGAAGCCAATGCCGTGGCGCGGACGTTCCGCCTCTGCGACCGACGAGAGCCGGGGCCGAAGCTCGGCAAGGTGGTCGTGGTGACGGCCGGGACGAGCGATTTACCCGTCGCCGAGGAGGCGCGGGTGACGGCCGAGGCGTGGAACTGCGAGGTGATGCTGGTGGCCGACGTCGGCGTCGCCGGCTTGCACCGGCTCCTGCATCAGATTCACACTCTCGGCGGGGCTGACGCGGTGGTGGTGGTCGCCGGGATGGAGGGGGCTTTGCCCAGCGTCGTCGGCGGCTTGGTCGATTGTCCGGTCATCGCCGTGCCGACGAGCGTCGGCTACGGGGCCAGCTTCGGCGGGCTGGCCGCGCTCTTGGGAATGCTCAACAGTTGCGCCTCGAACGTGGTCGTGGTCAACATCGACGCGGGTTTCAACGGCGGGCACGTCGCGGGCTTGATCGCGCGCCGGGCGGGGCAGGCCCGGCTGGCGTCGAATTCGGCGGCGGGCGGAACGCTTCCAGCTCCGGGTGGGGGACCTCATGACGATTGAGCGCGTCACGACGCTGCCGACGCTGCCGAAGCGGCCGGCCGAGAGCCACAAGGGGCGGTTTGGCACGATCCTGGTGCTGGCCGGCGGTCGCGGGATGGCCGGCGCGGCCGCCTTGGCCGGCGCCTCGGCGCTGCGGTCGGGGGCGGGGCTGGTCCGCGTCGCCACCTCCGCCGAGGTCCAGCCGACCGTCGCCGGCTTCGAGCCGTGCTACATGACCTATCCCCTCGTTTGCGACGGCGAGGGCCTGATCCGGTTCGAGCCGAACCGCAACACGCTCGAAAGGTTCCTGGAACAGGCCGACGTCCTGGCCCTGGGGCCGGGTCTCGGCCAGTCGGACGAGCTCCGCGAACTGGTGCACTGGGTCGTTGAGTCGGCTAAGGTCCCGACGGTCCTCGACGCCGACGCCCTGAACCTCCTCGCCGGGCAAACGCACACCCTGGCCGATCTCAAGCGCCCGGTGATCCTGACACCCCACCCTGGCGAGTTCGCGCGCCTCACCGGCCGGTCGGTCGCCGAGATCCAGGGCGACCGCGAGGCGCACGCCGCCGCGTTGGCGCAGGCCGACAATCTGATCGTCGTCTTGAAGGGGGCCAACACGGTGGTGACCGACGGCGCCCGGCTTTACGTCAACACCACGGGAAACCCCGGCATGGCGACCGGGGGCGCCGGCGATGTGCTCACGGGGGTCATCGCGGCCCTGATCGGCCAGAAACTCCCGGCGTTCGAGGCCGCGCAGCTCGGCGTCTACGTCCACGGCCTGGCCGGCGACATCGCGCGGGACCAGAATGGCGAGATCGGCATGATTGCCGGCGACATCGTTGATGGGCTGTCCGACGCCTTCTATCATCTCTCGGCCTGAGCCGTGCCGAACGAATGGAAAAACAGAGAGCTGGTGTGTCGCGAAAAAGGGAAGGAGGATCGAGATCGAGACACATCTTTCCAAGAGAAATGAAGTTGATGCCGGGGCTTGACCTGTTCATGGAGGCGAATTTGAAGTATACTTCACCATAAGTCGCCCTTCTCTCCGCGGAAGGAACGTGATGAGTCGGGGGACGGAAGTGCATTCGCCTCGGTGCGAGTGAAGGAGGTTGGGATGTCGTCACGCGAAAATTCATCATCGCCGTTCTGGACCTATCGGATGGAAGTCTCGCCGACGGGGCAGAGCCCCGCGCAACCGGCTCCCAACTACAACGACCCCACCACGCTGCTCCATCTTCTCCTGAACTTGCAGACTCAGATCCTCGACGTTCAGCGGCAGATCCTCGATGTTCAGCGGCAGCAGCTCGAGTTGGCCCGCGAGGCCGCACAGATCAGTCGCGAGCAGCGGGCGCGCCAGCTCGCCGAGCTTGAGCGCTGGCAGACGGGCCACGAGCCCGTGCTCGAACAGTGCCGCGAATCGCTCGCCAACCTCGAGCAGATCCACGCGGCCCTGATGGGCGAACTGGCCAACTACGTCACCGAGAACCACGAGAACCTGATCGACGGCGAGTTCGCCCTGACCGACTTCGTCGATCGGTTCGGCCCCCGCCTGGCCCACCTCAATACGATGCTTGCCGTCCTGCGTCCCCTGACCGCCTCCATCAGGAAGCCGGAAAGCTGAGCGACGTCCGTCCCCCCGTTCGCCGCTAGCCTCGGACCCCGCGAACCCACGTTCCCCACGACCGTCGGTCCGGCGTTGATCCCTCTCCAGTGGCCCGACCTCGGACGAAACAGACTCCCCCTGACCCCTCCGGTCGGGAGCGGCTCAGGGGGAGGATTGACGTCCGACTTCGCGCAACACCGATGCCGAACTTCCCGAACAGACCATCATATTACGTGGTGTAGTCCGCTTACGTGGTGTAGTTCGCGTTGAGCCGGATGTACTCGGCGGTCAGGTCGCAAGTCCAGAACCGGATCGCGGAATCGCCTCGGGTCAGGACGAGCCGGATGCGCGTCTCACGCTCGGCCCGGAGTTGCTCCGAGACACTCCCGGCATCGAAGGGGAGCGGAGCGCCCTGGTGGTAGAGTGACACGTTGTTGAGCCAGAGCGAGAGTTCGTGTTCCTCGAACGGGACGCCGGCATAGCCAGCGGCGGAGACAATCCGGCCCCAGTTCGGGTCGGCGCCGTGGATGGCCGTCTTGACCAGCGGGCTATCGGCCACGGCCCGCGCGATGGCGCGGGCCTCTTCCCGGTCGCGGCCGCCCTCGACGTCGATGGTGATCAGGTGCGTGGCCCCTTCGCCATCGTCGGGGATCATCCGGGCGAGCGTGGTGCACGACTCGCGGACGAGCCAGGCGAACGCCGCGAGGTCGTCACCCTGGAGCGGTTCACCTCCAGCCGCGCCGCTGGCCAGGAGCAGCACGGTGTCGTTCGTGCTGGTGTGCCCCTCGACCGAGATGCAGTTGAACGAGAGCTCGACCGCCTCGGAGAGGACCGACTGGAGGTCGGCCGGGCGGACGCGGGCGTCGGTCATCAGGAAGGCGAGCATGGTGGCCAGGCGCGGGGCGATCATCGCGGCCCCCTTGGCCAGGCCGAGCAGCGTGACGGTGCCCCCGCCGATCGTGGCGCGCTTCGAGACGACCTTCGGGCGGGTGTCGGTCGTCAGGATGGCCCTCGAGGCGCTCGCGAAGCTCGCAGCGTCGGGCGAGACGGCGGCGAGCACCTGCCTCAGCCCGGCCTCGACCTTGTCCATGGGCAACTGATGGCCGATGATGCCGGTCGAGGCGACGAGGACCTGCTCGGGCTGGCAACCCAGCTCGCCGGCCGCCAGCGCCGCGATCCGCCGGACGTTCTCATCCCCCTGGGCGCCGGTCGCCGCGTTGGCATTCCCCGCGTTGACGACGAGGGCGCGGATCGCCTCGGAGGGGACCAAGGCGCGGTCCCACCGCACCGGTGCGGCGCAGACCCGGTTGGTCGTGAACGTGCCGGCCGCCGCGCACGGCCCGTCGGCCACCAGGGCCGCCAGGTCCAGCTCCCCCGACGGCTTGATCCACGCCCGCGTCGCCGCCGCCCGAAAACCCGCCGGGATCGCCAGTGGACTCTCCGCTCTCATCGCGTCAGACCCCTCTCGAATGACATGTCGAATGAGCGACGACAGATGGTAAAAGGGATGTTTCATGAGATCAAATAAGTAATAAATCATATAAGAAGGTATGCTGAATAAGATCAAATGAGCGATGAAAGATGGCGAGGAAACGGGGGGTGGCCGCGCTCATTGGGCCGTGTAGCCGCCATCGAGGAACAGGCTCGCGCCGGTCATGAAGCTCGACGCCTCGGAGGCGAGGAAGACGGCCGCCGGCCCGAGCTCGACCGGGTCGCCCCAGCGCCCGAGCGGGATCTTCGACGCCATGGTCGCGCGGGCGGTCGGGTCGTTCAGGAGGTGCGCGTTAATCTCGGTGGCGAAGGGGCCGGGGCAGAGCGCGTTGACGTTGATCCCGTCGCGGGCCCACTCCAGGGCCAGGGTCTTGGTCAGGAGCGTCAGCCCCCCCTTGCTCGACGCATAGGGGGTGCGCCCGGGCAGCGCGACCTCGCCAAGAATGCTCGAGACATTGATCACCCGGCCCCACTTCTGCCGACGCATCGGCTCAGCGACGGCGCGGCAGCAGAGCCAGGGGCCTTTCAGGTTCGTGTCGAGGACCTGGTCCCAGTCCGCCTCGCTCAATTGCTCGATCGGCCCCCGGATGCTGATCCCCGCGTTGTTGACCAGGATATCGAGCCGCCCCCAGGCGTCCAGGACGCGCGCGACCAGGGCGGCGACGTCGCCCGCGCGGGTGACGTCAGCCGCGACTCCGAGTGTCTTCGCCCCCGTGGCCTGCCCGACCGCCGCGGCGGCCCCCGCTGCCCGATCGAGCGACCGGGCCGAGAGCGCCACCGACGCCCCGGCCGAGGCCAGCGCCTCGACGATCGCGCGCCCGAGCCCGCGCGCCCCGCCCGTCACCAACGCCACCTTGCCATCGAGTCGGAACCGATCGAGGACCCCCATGCGTCTTCCCCCATGAGACCGCGACGGGGAGAGCCCGAACTCGCCCGCGCCCGCGAGCGACTAGCGTACCCCAATCCGTCCCGGGTCTGAAGAGCCCCGTCCTCCCATTCCGGCCAAAACCTGATGCGGTCGCGGAAACCTTTCCGGTCGTTCCTGGCTCGCCAGTTCCGGCCCTGCTAAGGGATGAAACGAGAATAAGGGCATTTTTCATAGTTCACGTAACATCTAGGCAAACCTTATGTTTTGGAAGGAATGGATTCTTGGGATATTTAGAGAAAGACCCTGAAGCCGGTATGACGGATTGGCCGAAGCTTAAGTGTGAGTTGGCGGGCGTGCGCCGAGACGGAGTACTCGGGCGTGGGTCCGCGTGAATCTGTGAGTCGGGAGTGTTGTTGAGGAGCGTCAAACGATGCGTAAACTTCTGTCGGTTTCGCTTGCGGCCCTTGTTCTCGGGACGTGGGCGGCCGAGCACCCGGCGAAGGCGTCGAGCTATGCTGGTGGTGCCTCGACTCGATGTTGTCCGGTGCCCCAGGAGTGTGGCGGGCACATCGAATACCAACTCCAGCGTCAGACCTGTCTCCAGACAGTACAGGAGACAGTCTACGAGACGAAGCAAATCCAGTGCGTGCGCAACGTCTGCGAGACGATCATGCAGCCGCGGACGATCACCACGATCCAGTCCGTGCCTGAACAGTGCGTCCGCGAGGTGCCGTACACGGTCTGCCGGCCGATCTACCGGACGGTGACCCGCGAGTGTCATTACACGATCCAGCGGCCGGTCTCCCGGACGATCTGGAAGGAGTGTGCCTACACGGTCTGCCGGCCGGTGCGCGAGACGCATTACGAAACGCGCTGCTACACGGTCTGCCGCCCGGTGCGCGAGACGACCCTGAAGACCTGCGTGTACAACGTCTGCACGCCGGTCCGCGAGGTCAGCTACAAGGAGTGCGTCTCGACGGTCTGCCGCCCGGTGCAGGAGACCTTCGTCAAGTCGGTCTGCTTCACGGTCTGCCGCCCGGTGCAGGAGACGGCGTACAAGAATGTCTGCTACACCGTCTGCGTCCCGGTGCAGAAGACGTGCTATCGGTCGGTCCCCTACACGGTGATGGTGCCGGTCCATCAGACCGTGATGCAGTGCCAGCCCTTTACCCAGATGGTGCCCGTCCGCCAGTGCGGCTACAAGCAGGTGGCCTACACAGTCTGCCGCCCGGTGCGGGAAACCGTGATGCAGACTTGCTCCTACACGGTCTGCCGCCCGGTCCAGCGCACCGTGATGCAGACCTGCTCCTACACGGTCTGCCGCCCGGTGCAGGAGACCGTGCTGCGGGAGTGCCGCTACACCATCTGCCGCCCGGTGCAGGAGACCTGCTACAAGACGGTCACCGAGACGTGCTACCGGACGATCACCGAGACCGCCTGCCGCGAGGTCTGCGAGACCGTCTGCGTGCCCCGGACCGAGGTCCGCCAGGTCGCCCGCGAGTGCGGCGAGTGGGTCACCCAGCGCGAGTGCATCCCAGGCAAGATGTACTGCGTCAACGGTTGCTGGGTCCAGGCCCCGCCGACGATCGTCTGCAAGCAGGTCTGGTGCCCCAGGACCGTCATCGAGAACGTCTGCTGCACCGTGTATGACCAGCAAGTGATCCGCAAGCAGGTGCCCTACACCATCTGCAGGCAGATCCCTGAGTGCGTGACGCGACAGATCCCCGTGACCGTCTGCCGGATGGTGCCCCAAGAGGTCGTCCAGCAGATCCCCGAGACCGTCTGCCGGATGGTCTCCGAGGTCTGCACCAAGCAGGTGCCCGTGACCGTCTGCGAGATGGTCCCCGAGGTCTGCACCAAGCAGGTACCCGTGACCACTTGCCGGATGGTCGCCGAGACCTGCTACAGGACCGTCCCCTATAGCTACTGCACGATGGTCGCCCAGACGTGCATGCGGCAGGTCCCCGTGTGCGTCACCAAGATGTGCGCCAGGACGCAGTGCCGCACCGAGGCGTACACCGTCACCGAGATGGTGCCGCAGAGGTGCGTCAAGACGGTGCCCATCACCGTCTGCCGCATGGTCCCCCAGACGTGCGTCAGTCAGGTGCCGTGCACCGTCACCCGCTTGGTTCGCGAGACTTGCGTCCGCCGCATCCCGGTCACGACCTGCCGCATGGTCTCGACCCAGTGCGTCAAGCAGGTGCCCGTCACCGTCTGCCGCATGGTCCCCGAGACCCGGAGCTGCGTGGTGCCCGTGACGACCTGCCGCATGGTCTCCGAGACCTGCGTCAGGCGCGTGCCCCAGACGATCTGCGAGACCATCTGCGAGCAACGGGTCTGCTACGTGCCCCAGATGATCTGCGAGATGCAGGCCATCCCCTGCGTCCGCCAGGAGTTCTATACCGTCTGCCGCCAGGTGCCGGTGACCCAGACCATCTGCGTCCCCGTCACCGTGACCCGACAGGTGGTCGAGACCCAGAACGTCTGCATCCCTCGCACCATCTGCCGCCAGGTCCCGGTCGAGGTCTGTATAAAGGTCCCGGTCGTCGTCCCCTACCCGCCGCCCGTGCTACCCTCGGCGCAGAGCGTGGTCGCCCCGGGCCCGGTCGAGCTGCCGGTCACGACGATCCCGGCCTGCGACGTCTGCGACCGCAAGCACCCGCTCTTTGGACGCCGAATCTGGCGGTGAGAAAACCGTCGAAATCACGGCTCTCCTCCAATCACGAACGCCCCCGGATGGCACTGGGGGGCGTTCGTGCTTTTGACCACTCTGTCCCGAATGGCACTCGGGGTTTCGTAAATCGATTCTGTGACTTGGGATAGACAAATGCCGACCTCCTCGGGACAAGGATTAGTGGTGACACGATCCAAGCCTTGTCCCGTCAAGGAGGCCGACAATGCCCCAGGCTACACGA
>JBKOZB010000029.1:0-7835 GCA_046744225.1 Planctomycetota bacterium
GTTTCTGGTCATGCAGTGTATATTGGGGGGCGCCGCCGTCATCGCTGGCGGGAACCATGGTGGGTATTTCGCCTGCGTGCCTAATTTTACCTGAGAGGCTGTGAAAATTTCAACAGACGTACACTGAGAGCGGAAAGGGACATTCCTAAATTCCGACGCTGACTGGGCAATCTGGGAAGCCGGTGTGCGAGCTTTCGGAACCCATCTTCACTCTAGGATAAAAACGGGATCGGAACGATCTCTTTGGGCAGATTCGGCGGATTCGCAGGACGATCCGGCCGCGGGACACGATGGTATCGAGTGGAGAGGACGCGCCGCGCGTCTTGTCCCCTCGGCTCGTGCCTGAACCCGGATCTGCCGAATCATGCCCATCACCGCCGAAGAAGCCGGACGCCGCCACGCCGCCACGCCGCCGGCGGCGTCGCGGACGCGAGTGGGCCCGTGCCATGGCGACCGCCCCGATCCGGGTGTCGCCGCTCTCGGGTTGGAGCGTCGCGGGTGGCCCGCGTCGCCGGCGGCCGTTTGCCAGAACAGACCCTCGGGTTTTGGGAGGAACTTATACTGTTTTTTCTCTGTTCCTGAGCATCTCCGCCTCCCGAAACGGGCGCGTCAGTTCGATGTTGACGGTCGTGGGGGTGTAGCCCGGGGCCACGTCGCGGGCCTCCTCCTGAAAGACGCCGTAGGCGACCTTCAAGTCCTCGGTCCCCGCCGTTTCGGCCGGCTCCGCGGGTGGAACAGTCCGCGATAGACGTGCAAGATTCTCTCCAGGCGATCCGAGTAGGGAAAGAGCTGGGGACGGAATCCCCCCGGCGATCGGACCTGAAGGGCCTGCGGCTGCGTGAACTCGCGGAGACCGAGCACGCCCCGCGTGCGGCCGAAGCCGCTCGCCTTCATCCCACCGAACGGCGCCGAGGCGTGCGCCGAGGGCGTGACCGCGTCGTTGACGGCGACCATCCCCGCGTCGAGCCGCCGCGCCAGCGCCTGCGCCGCGCGAAGGTCGCGGCCCCAGACGCTCGCCGCCAGGCCGAACGGGCTCGCGTTGGCCGCGTCGATCGCCGCGTCGGCATCACGCACCCCGCGCACCAGCACAACCGGCCCGAACGCGCCGGTCAGCGCCGCCTCGGGCTCGGCCGTCTCGGCCAGGAGGACCGTCGGCCGGTAGAACCAGCCCGGCCCTTCGAGGGGCTCGCCGCCGTGGACGATCCGCGCGCCCGCCGCGACCGTCGCCTTGACCATCGCGTCGAGCCGGTCGCGCGCGGCCTCGGAGATCATCGGGCCGAGATCGACGGTGCCCGTCACAGGGTCGCCGACCCGCAGGTTGCGGGCGCGCTCGGCGAGCGCCTCGGCCCAGGGGCGCGCGTCGCCGACGACATAGAGGCGCTTGACCGCCACGCAGGTCTGGCCGCTGCCGACGAACGCCCCCCAGGCCAGGGCCCGCGCCGAGGGCTCGACCGGGGCGTCGGGCAGGACGATCGCGGCGTCGAACCCGGAAAGCTCGGCGACCGCCGGCACGCCCCGCGCCGCCAGTGTCTCCAGCACGCGCCGGCCGCCGGCGACCCCGCCGGTGAATACCCCCTTGTCCAGGTCCGACTCCGCGAGCGCCCGGCCGACTTCGGGGCCACCGAAGACGGCCGCGACCAGCCCCTCGGGGATTCCGGCCGCCTCCACGCCGTGCTGCAACCGCTCGCCCGCGAGCGCCGCCAGCTCCGAGGGCTTCCAGACGATCGCGTTGCCCGCCGCCAGCGCCTGCGCGATCACCGGCGCGTTCAGGAGCAAGGGGTAATTCCACGTTCCGACGATCCCGACCACCCCGATCGGCCGATACCGGACCCACGCCGACGGGACGAGCAGGAACCGCTGCCACCCCGGCCCGAGCCGCTCGTCGGCCAGCGCTTGGCCGCCGTGGCGGACGGTCCACCGGATCGCGTCGAGCGCGGCGACGACCTCGGCCATCGCCTCGCCGCGCGGCTTGCCGACCTCGGCCCGGATCGCGTCGGACCAAGCGTCGGCCGCGCGGGCGAGCTCGGCCCAGAACTGCGCCAGCGCAGCGCGGCGCTCGGGCCAGGGCCTCGCCCCCCAATCGCACTGCGCGCTTCGGGCCCGCACCACCGCAGCCTCGACCGCCTCCGGCGGCGTCGCCGGCACCCGGCCCAGCTCGGCCCCCGTCGCAGGGTTGCGCGCGATCACGACATTCAATGATGCTGGAGTCATGGAACCTGTCATGAATCAATCGGACGCATAATCCTCTGCTAGACGTTCGAGAGCGGCTTCGCGGCGGCGAGCGACGGGCCGTACACGGTCCCGCGCCAGGTGACGCGGCCGGTCAGGCACATCCGGATCGCGCGGAGGAGGATCCAGTCCATCACCAGGTTCGCCACGGGGAACCAAATCACGGCGCGCGTGCGGGGGATGGAGATCCGGTACAGCCGTTGCAGCACCGAGTACGAGAGGACGTGGTGCGCCAGGCTCATCGTGAGCAGCCAGGCGGCGAACGGGCCAGCAGTCCCTCGGGCGAGCAGGAGGAGTGCCGCCGCCAGCGCGACGTGGCCCGACTGGCTGAAAACAAGGGGGTCGAGGAGCCGGCCGAGGAGCCGCCAGGGGTTGCGACCCAGGGCGTCGTAGAGGATGCGGCTCCAGCCCCGCACCAGGGTGTCGAGCGATGTGTACATCCTCGTCGAACCGATCCCCTGCGCGATCGCGACCCGGATCGGCAGGCCGAGCCCCTTGACCCGATCGGCCAGGTGGATGTCCTCGACGAACCGGTCGCGCACCGCGCGGTGGCCGCCGGCCGCCTCGTAGGCCGGCCGCGCAACGAGGATATACTGCCCGTTGGCGAACGCGAGCGACGAGCGGTCGTTGTTGACCCAAATCAGGGGGAACGATT
Organism: Planctomycetota bacterium; assembly: GCA_046744225.1. Taxonomy (GTDB): domain Bacteria; phylum Planctomycetota; class Planctomycetia; order Isosphaerales; family Isosphaeraceae; genus JBKOZB01. Next base: position 2,885 of record JBKOZB010000029.1, read on the forward strand.
GCATCAGCACGATCCCCGCGAGTGGCTGGACGACGTTCTCCCAGAACGTCTCGCAGCGCATCTCGGGGAGCAGGCTGGCCAGGGCCGCGTTCCGGCTCCGGGCGTATTCGAGGACGATGGCTAGGTTGTCAGGGGCGTGGCGGGTGTCGGCGTCGAGGAACCAGAACCAGTCGCCCAGCGCCTGGTCGGCGGCCATCTGCAAGGCGTGGGTCTTGCCGGTCCAGCCGGCGGGGAGGTGCTCGATCGTGATGATGCGCACCCTCGGATCGCGCGCGGCGAACCCGCGCGCGATTTCGGCCGTCCGGTCGGTGCTCCGGTCATCGGCGACCAGGATCTCCAGGTTTGGATAGCTCTGGGCACAGACCGAGGCGAGACAGTCGGCCAGGGTCGCTTCCTCATCCTTGGCGGGGATGATCGCCGAGACCAGCGGCGGGTCGGGCGCGACGAACCTCGGCGAGCGCGGGGTGAGGATGTCGAGGCGGCGGACGACCCAGCCGATCACCAGATGCCGGATCGGCCAGATCGCGATGATCGCGGCGTAGACCCACAGGAGCGTGCGCTGGGTCGGGCTCATGCGTTCGGTTCATTCGGTTCGGGTTCGCGCAGCGATCGATCGAAGCCTTCCAGCTCGTGGGACCTCGGCAGCGCGAGCGAGCCCATACCGAGCGTGACAACCCAGAACGGCCCAACGGCGCCCAGCCTCGGGTCGAAGAGCCAGCCATAGGCCAGGCCGAGCGGGACTGCCAGGGCCGCGGCGCACGCGGCCGCGACGTGCGCGCGGTAGAACCACTCCGCCCGCCGCGTGGGGTCGTGCAGCGCCTCCCGGCCGGCCCCGATCCGCCGCACGGCGTAGCTCGTCACCACCAGGCCGATCAGCCCGGCGAGCAGGCCGCGCCGAGCCGGCTCGGGAGTCCGCCAGAGCGTCCCGTGCTCGCGGCCCCGCAGCAGGAAGCTGCTGACGGCGATCCCGACACCGGCCGCGATCAGGACGTTGAGTACGACGGATCGGGTCCGTTCCAGGTAGGCGGAGGAGGACGGTTCGAGCGGCATCGGCGACATTTAGGCGCGGCCTCCCGTCGTGCTGCCGGCGCCGTTCGCGAGCTGGCGGCGGAGGCCCAGGATCAGCTCGACCTGACCGATCGGCTGGCCGGTCTCGCGGGCGATCGCCTCGGGGGCGGACCCCATGTCGGCCATCGCCCAAATCGCGCCGAAGCGACGGGCCAGCTCGGCCGCCGCCGAGGCCGCGGCCGATACCTCGGTGGGAGTCGCCGCCAGGTTCGGGACCGCGATCAGGGTTGGTCCGGAGACGGCGCTCGGGTCGGCCTTGTCCCCGCGCCGGCTCGGTGATGCGGGCCGGTTCTTCGCCGACGAGTCCGGGAGCGTCCGCGCGGGACCGCTCGCATCCAGCCGCGCCAGCAGCGCCTCCATGGTGCGCTGGCGCTGGGCCAGGTCATCGACCAGGCGCGCGGTGTCGGACAGCGGGCGAGAGAGCTTGCGCAACCGAGACCAGACCGCGCCAAACGACATCACGACGACGGCCAGCGCCAGGCAGAGGATCACGACCAGGGCCATCAGCAGATTCGGGGCCGGAGGCATGGGCGGGGTTCCTTCCTTGGAGCTCATCCCGATAGGGTGCGTGTATCGCACCAATCTTCTTGGCTGGCAAGGAATTGGCGCGTTTCACGCACCCTACGAGGAGTTATCTTCATGACTGTGTCCATGCTCACGATCGAGACCGTGAGCCTGACTGTGGGACGACACTTCCAGATAAGCGGCGTGGGCGGCGTCGTAGACGTCGCGGAGCGCGACCCCGTGCGCGGCGGCGACCCGCGCGCAGTCGTCGTACTCGGGGCTGAACGTGGGGAGGCGGTCGTCGCGCCAGCCGAGCTTCCCCTTGATGGGGCCGAACCGCGTCTGGACCGCCGTGGCCTGGCGCTTTAGCTTGTGCCGGCTGACCGGGTAGCGGCGGATGCCCAGCGTGGTCGTCTCGCGGAAGAGGATCATCTCCATCTCGGGGATGCGCGCTTCGTCGCAGAGGACCGTCACCATCACGCCGGGCCGGTTCTTCTTCATCTGGATCGGCGTGACGAAGGCGTCGAGCGCGCCGGCGGCCATCAGCCGCGATGTCGTGTAGCCGACGATCTCGCCCGGCAGGTCGTCGAGGTTCGTCTCCAGGACCCAGACGCGGTCGCTGTCGGCCGGCAGCGCGGCGTCGCCGACGAAGAGCCGGAGGATGTTGGCCTGCCCGGCCAGTTCGCGCGAGCCGGCCCCCAGGCCGATCGTCGTGATCATCATGGCGGGCAAGGGGCCGAACCGCTCGGCGACGGTCGTCAGGATCGCCGCGCCAGTCGGGGTGGTCAGCTCCATCGCGATGTCCGAATCGGCGAGCGGGACCCCCTTCAGGAGCTCGGCCGTCCCGGGGGCCGGCAGGGGCATCTTGCCGTGCGCGGCCTTGACCCAACCGCGACCGGGCGGGACCGGGCTCGCCTCGAACCGCTCGACGCCGAGCAGGTCGAGCCCGACCGCCGCACCGACAATATCGACGATCGAATCGACCGCGCCAACCTCGTGGAAGTGGATCTTCTGGAGGTCCACGCCGTGCACCGCCGCCTCGGCCTCGCCCAGCTTGCGGAAGATCCGCTTGGCCAGTTCGTTCTGCCGCGGGGTGAGCGTGCTCTTGTCGATCAGAGCCTCGATGTGGTGCAGGTGGCGGTGCGCGTGCTCGTGCGGAGCCTCGACCCGGGCATACGTGGCGCGGAAGCCGCCGCGGTGGACCGCCTCGAAGGTCAACTCGCAGGGCAGCCCGAGGCTAGCGACCGCCCCCTGAATCGCCCGGGGATCGACCCCGGCATCGATCAGGGCCCCGAGCGTCATGTCGCCGGAGATCCCGCTGAAGCAGTCGAAATAACCGATGCGCACATCAATCCCCTTGCTCCACTCGCCCTGGGCCGTAAAATCGCCTTCATTGTAGCCGGCCCCCCCCACGCCGCAAGGCCGGATTGCGCGGGACTTTCGAGGCATTCCGGCGGCTGGCGACTGAATCGCGGGTCCCCTCGGCTGGCATTCGGCGCTGGGTTTGCTAAGTTGGGTCAATCCCAGACGATTCAACCGGGAGGAGTCATGTCGTACCCCGAAGGCTATAGCGACGCGTACCAGCGGCCAAGCGGCCCGAACCTGCGCTGGATTGGCGCGCTGATCATCGCGGTGATCGGGATCGCCATCTACATGTTCCAGGTCGAGGTCAACCCGGTCACGGGGAAGCGGCAGCACATTGCGATGAGCGTGGATCAGGAGAAGGCCCTCGGCCTCCAGGCCGCGCCCGAGATGGCCCAGAAGATGGGGGGCGCCATCGACCCGCGCCAGGACCCCGGCGCCGCGCTCGTCGCGGAGGTCGGCCGGCGGATCGTCCAGTGGAGCGACGCCAGCCGCAGCCCCTACGTCGGCAACTTCCATTTCTTCTTGCTCGACGACCCCAGGACGGTCAACGCCTTCGCCCTGCCGGGGGGCCAGGTCTTCATCACCCGCGGCCTATTCGATCAGCTGGAGAACGAGGCGCAATTGGCGGGCGTCCTGGGCCACGAGATCGGCCACGTCGTCGGCCGCCACGCGGCCGAGCACATGGCCCAGGGACAGCTCGGCCAGATCCTCACGCTCGCTGTCGGCGTCGGGGCCTCGGGCAACCGGGACGACCGCGGCCGCCAGGCCGCCATGATCGCCGCCGTGGTCAACCAGATGGCCCAGTTGAAGTTCAGCCGCAAGGACGAGTCGGAGGCCGACCGCTTCGGCCTCCAGTACATGGCCCAATCCGGCTACGACCCCACCGCCATGCTCGACGTCATGCGCATCCTCAAGGACGTGAGCAAGAGGGACCGGCAGCCCGAGTTCCTCGCCACCCACCCGCTCCCGGAAACCCGCCTTGAAGAGATCCGGGCGATCCTGGCGCACGAGTACCCCAATGGCGTCCCCGAGTCGCTGACCAAGGGCCGCACCCTCGACGTCGGCCGGGTCGAGGGCTCCCGGCGGGAACGGACCGACTAATTAAGCGCGCCTTGCTTTTCTTCGCCAGGAGCTGATGTGGTAAGCGATCGTCGATTCCATCCCCGGCGGATCGGGAGAAGGGTTCATCCGGCAGAAGCGCGCGCAACGGCTGGGGTACGATGCCAACTGGGTGAGGTTGTGTTCCGAGATGGCATCCGGGGGCGGGACCCGAGGTCCCAGTTCCCGCCCCTGGACCCCCTCCCCCTTCCCTCTTCTCTGTTCGGGCGAACATGAGAGCCGTCGTCCTTGGCCTTGGGAGACATCGTTGGCCGTGTGCCGCGCACTTCAGTCGGATGAGCACAAAATAGTCGCTATATGCACATCGAGGTGAAGATTCCTCCCATCCGAGGCCGATCGGCGCGTCCCCGGGACGAGGGCGGAGTCTGCAGCCTCCGGGTGCCGAGCGAGGCGCGGGAGGACTTCTGGCGCGGGCCGAGTGTCCGAGGGCGACGAGCCCTCACGATCGGGATTGGCGGTCGGGATCCCTTCGGGTCCGACACCGACGGGGGATTGCGATCGTCTTTCGAGTTTTTTCGTTCCTGGCCTCCTCGACGGCTCTTCAACGATGAGCAGGGGCGGGACCGCCACGGGCCAGGCGCGGAACCCTGGCCACGATTCCAGGGATTTTAGAGGCTATCCGGAAAGCTCCCGGAAAATCGTCAAAAAGTTTTCGCTCAAGCCGGGATTCGGGGGGACGAGTCCCGGAATCCGCCGTCACTGAGGCGCGAAGGGTCCCAACTCTCCCAAGATCGTAGGAGTGTCACTCCTCGAAACGGGTGAGGTATCAATAGCCAGGTATCGCGCGCCCGTGCGTCGGTCGAGGGACAAGACCATAATGACAAGATATGAAAGGATTTGGGTCCCCAGGACGCCGAAAGCTCGGGCGCCGTGACAGCGCAATGAGACGCGGGAC
>JBKOZB010000301.1:0-8349 GCA_046744225.1 Planctomycetota bacterium
TCGGAGGGGATCACCGAGAGCGTCCGGACGTGGCGGACCGACGTGGTCGCCCGCCTCGTCGATGCGCTCGGGCTCGAACTCCTGATGTTCGAGGCCGCCGACCCCGAGGTCTTCGGCTGGTACGTCAAGACGTACGGGCCCGAGGTCAACCTGTTCGTCGATCACAGCCAGATCGTCCAGCTCGAAGCCCTGCGGTCGGGGACCTGGGGGACCAAGGACCTCTGGGGTCGCGTGCTCACCTACGGGCCTTGACCAGGCCGACGGTTGGCACCGCAAGTGCATGCTTGAAAGGCGAGTACCGCCCAGCGGCATGAAGTCCCATCATGGATGAGCACCGCACCTTTTCGGGAGAACACCATGGCCGAGAAGACCGCCTCCGGCGACCGTGCGACCGGCATCACGCGCGAGCAGCTCATCGAGAAGCTCAACGAGGACCTCGCCCGCGAGTACCAGGCGATCATCGCGTATGTTGTCTACTCGCAAGTGCTCAAGGGCGCACAGTACATGAACATCGCCGCGGAGCTTGAGACGCACGCGGCCGAGGAGCTGAAGCACGCACTGATCATCTCGAAGCAGATCGACTACCTGGGCGGGATGCCAAGCGTCACGTCCAAGCCGGTTAAGCAGTCGGAGAAGGCCGAGGACATGCTCCGCTTCGACCTCGATAACGAGAACGAGACGATCCGCAACTACCGCGAGCGCGTCCGCCAGTGTGAGGCGCTCGGCGAATATGCCCTGGCTGAGCACATCCGCGACATCCTGGTCATCGAGCAGGAGCACCAGATCGACCTGGCGACCGCCCTGGGCGTCGATGTGCCCGACGTGAGCAAGCCCGAGAAACGGGCCTGACGAGGAGGCCCCCCGTGCCCGCCGACCCCGGACCGGACCGACCGAGCGAGGACCCCGGCGCGGGCCTCGTCGATCCGAGGGCAATCCACCCCGGGCCGGAACTCGACGAGCCGGCCATCGTCGAGCCGGTCGAGCCGGAACGGGACGATGCGCCCGCTCCGCCGAACCCGTCCCGCGACACCCCCGAAGAGTGCAACGGGCCGGGCCTGGTCGATCCGAGGCCCGACTTGCCGACGCCGGAAGATCTTGCGCCCTGAGCGGCTCACGGCAGACGCCGGAGCCGCCCCGCAGACATGAGCCGGTCGAGCGTCAGCAGCGCCAGGCCCGCGACGACCCAGGGGGCGAACCGCTCGTCGTAGCGGGTGCGGATGGTCCCCCGGACGGGGCTCTTTTCCAGGGTGTCGATCGTCTGGAAGACCCGGCCGAGGTCGTCCGCGTTGGCAGCGACGAACGCCCGGCCGCCGCCGATCCGGGCCAGACGTTCGAGCAGGGCGAAGTCGGGGCCGGCAACCTCTCCGCTGGGTCGATCGAGCTGGGTGACGTTCTCCCGCGCGCGGATAATCCCCCCGGCCTGGCCGACGGCGATTGTATGCAGCGTGATCCCCAGGTCGCGCGCCAGGGTGGCGGCGGCCTCGGGGTCGAGCGGTCGGGGGACCGCCGGGTTGTTCCGGCCATCGGTCAGAAGGATCAGTACCTTCTTCCGGGGCGGGGCCGTCCGCAACGATTCGAGCGCCCAGGCGATCGCGTCGCCCAGGTTCGTCCCGTCGTCGCCCGCTCGGGCCGAGCGGACGGCCCGCGCGGCTTCGAGCAGGAAGGCATGGTCGAGCGTCGGCGGGCAGGCGCGGTCGGGGTAGTTGGCGAACACAACCAGGCCGATCAAGTCGTCCGACCGCCCCTCGACGAACCGCGCGAAGGTCGCCTTGGCCGCGTCCAGCCGCGAGATCGGCCCTCGGTCGGAGGGGAAATCGACCGCGTTCATGCTCGAACTCTGGTCGAGCGCCACGATGATCGCCACCCCCTGCGCCGCGATCCGGGTCTGGCCGCCGACCGCCTGCGGCCGGGCGAGGGCGACGGCCAGGCAGGCGATCGCCAGGCTGCGGAGCAAGATGGGCCCATGCCGGAGCCAGGCCAGGCCCGCCGACCGTCCGCGCGGAAATCCCTGGAGCGTGGGCCAGGCGATCTTCGGCCGCGCCCGGGCGGCAAGCCAGGGCAACGGCATCAGGGCCAAGAGTACCAGCCAGGCCGGCTCGGCCAGACGCATGAGACTCACCCGTCCAAGGCACGCCGCCGGCCGACCAGCGCCGCGCGGGCGGCCAGGGCGCGGGCCAGGGCGGTCTCCGGGTCGGGGTCGAGGACGGTCAGATGCCCCATCTTCCGCCCGCGCGAGGGGGTCCGTTTGCCGTAGAGGTGGAGCTTGACCCCCGGGTCGGCCCGCAAGGCCGCCTCCCAGTCGGGCTCGCCCCGGGCCCAGAGGTCGCCCAGTAGGTTGACCATCGCCGCCGGCGCGACCAGGTCGGCCCGGCCCAGCGGCAGGCCGCAGAGCGCCCGCACCTGCTGCTCGAACTGGCTCGAGACCGCCGCCTCGATCGTCAGGTGCCCCGAGTTGTGCGGCCGGGGGGCCAGCTCGTTGGCCAGCAGACGCCCCTCGGCCGTCAGGAAGAACTCGATGGTCAGCACGCCGACTGTCCCGAGCGCCTGGGCCACCGCCAGGGCCAGGGTCCGCGCCTCCAGCCCGACGATCGGCCCGACCGGCGCGGGCATCAGGGTCGAGTCGAGGATGTGCCGCTCGTGCCGGTTCAGGCCGACCGGGTATGTCACCGCCTCGCCGTCCCGGCCTCGGGCCACAACGACCGAGACCTCCGCCGCGAACTCCACCCACCCCTCGGCGACGCACGGCACCTGGCCCAGGCTCGACCACGCGGTATCGGCATCCTCGGCCCGCTCGACGCGCACCTGTCCCTTGCCATCGTAGCCCGAGGCCGCCGTCTTCAGGATCAGCGGAAGTCCGAGCGCCGCAACGGTCTCGGTCAGCTCGGCGTGGGTCCGGACGGGGCGCCAGGGGGCGTGCGGTATCCGGTGCCTGGTGAGGAACCGCTTCTCGCGGAGCCGGTTCTGGCTCACCCAGACGGTGCGCCAGCCGGGGCGGACCGCGCGGCGGCGGGCCAGCCAGCGGAGGGCGGGGGCCGAAACGTTTTCGAACTCGACCGTCACACCCTCGGCCCGCTCGGCGAAGGCGCGGAGGGCGGGGAGGTGGTCCGGAGGGCCGACGACCGACCAGTGCGCCACCTGCGCGGCGGGAGCATCGTCGGTCGGGCTCAGCACCCCAGCGCGGTAGCCCATCCGCTGCGCCGCCTGGAGGAACATTCGGCCGAGCTGGCCGCCGCCGATCACGCCGAGCGAGGCCGGGGGCCGGAGCACGTCGAGACGCCGGGCCGGGCTCATTGCGGCGACTCTCCGACCGCCTCCGTCTGCGCCCGGCGGAACGCTTCAAGGGCTTCGTGGATCTCGGGATACTTCCGCGCCAGAATCGCCGCAGCCAGGAGCGCCGCGTTGGCCGCTCCCGAGGGACCAATCGCCAGGGTCCCGACCGGAATGCCCTTCGGCATCTGGACGATCGACAGGAGCGAGTCCACCCCGCGCAGAACCTTGCCCTCGACCGGCACACCGAGCACCGGCAGGATCGAGATCGCCGCGAGCATGCCCGGCAGGTGGGCCGCCCCTCCGGCCCCGGCGATCAGGATCTCCAGGCCTCTCCCCTCGGCCTCGCGCCCGTACCGGAAGAGCCGATCTGGGGTCCGGTGCGCCGAGACGATCCGGATCTCGTGCGGAACTCTTAGCTCGGTCAGCACTTCGGACGCGTGCCGGAGCGTCTCCCAGTCCGACCGGCTCCCCATGACCACGCCGACCAGCGGCGTCTCGGAATTCAAGCCCGGCATCGCTCACCCATCCGGAACCGCGATTCCCCTTCACCGCGCGGTGCCTCGTGCCACGAGGACCCCGAGACATCTTAACCTCTCGGGAGGCGGGCTGGCCAGTGTCGAGGCATGCGCGTCCGGCGGCATGGCCCGGATCTCGGATTTGTCTTTGGCCCAAGGTGTGCAAGAGTTAATAACAAATCACGCCGATTACAATGGTGTTGGGGGTCCAGGTCCGGGAACCGCCCGCGAGGCGCTCCATCGGGGGAACACGTGGCCACGATCGCTGTCTCTGAGGCTTCAAAGCGCTCTGCTCCGTGGTTGGAGCCGGTGCGCGTCTGGATGTTCAAGACGTTCTTCACGAACCTCTGCGGGGTGACGTTCCGCGACTGGTGGGACGCCCTCCGCGTGAATCGTTTCGCGATCGACTTCCCCTACTGGCCCCGCGCGGCGATCCTGACCGCCGGCAGCGTCCTGAATTCCTTGTACCGCCTCCGCGAGGACCGCCACTTCGGCGCCCTACTCAACGAGGTCGTGATCAAGCCCCCGCTCTTCATCCTCGGCCACTGGCGGAGTGGCACCACGCTGCTGCACAACCTCTTGGCCCTGGACGACCAGTTCGCGTATCCGAACCTGTACCAGGTCTTCTTCCCGCACACGTTCCTCTGCACCGAGGAGGTGCGCACCGACCTCGTCACGCCGCTGATCCCCTCGACCCGTGTCTTTGACAACGTCGCGCAGGGGCTCCAGATGCCCAACGAGGACGAGTTCGCCACCTGCGCCGCGTCGCTCCACTCGCCCTACATGATGTGGTCGTTCCCCCGAACCGGCGCGCACTACGAGCGCTATCTCACCTTCCGGGGCGTCGCGCCCGAGGAAGTCGCGCGCTGGAGGTCGGCCCTGACCCTCTTCCTGAAGAAGTTGACGCTTAAGCACAACCGGCCAATGGTCCTGAAGTCGCCGCCGCACACCTGCCGGATCAGGCTCCTCCTGGAGATGTTCCCCGACGCCCGGTTCGTGCACATCCGGCGCGACCCGTACACCATCTTCCAATCGACCCGGCACCTGAACGAGGTCCTGACGCGGGCCATGCAGTTCCAGCGCCCCGATCCGTCCGACCTCGACACCGCGGTCATCCGGCGCTACAAGATCATGTATGACGTCTACTTCGAGGAGCGCGGCCTGATCCCCGAATCGCGGCTCCACGAGGTCGCCTTCGAAGATCTGGAACGTGACCCGATCGGCCAGATCCGCCAGGTTTACGAGACGTTCGACCTCCCCGGCTTCGGCGCCGTCCTGCCGCGTCTGGAAGAGTACGTCGACACCCTGTCCGGCTATAAGAAGAATGAATACCCCCGCCTCGCCCCGGCCCTCCGGGTCCAGATCCAGGAAGCCTGGCGCCGGAGCTTCGAGGAATGGGATTATCCGCTCGATTGAGAAACATTCTCGTATTTCCTGCGAATCTCGTCTGAAAATCCTGCGGATTCTGGCCTTCCGAACCTTCAGTGACGGAAGAACGCGGAGGCCTCGTCGTAGTAGGTCAGGTCGAGGGTCTTGATGGAGGCGACGCCCTCGTCGAGGGTGGTTTCGACGATCCGGGTGCCCGCGAGGACGACCATGGTGCCGAACCGTCTCTGAATGACGAGGTGGGCGGCGGCCAGGCCCATCCGGGTGGCGAGGACGCGGTCGTAGGCGCTCGGGGGTCCGCCGCGTTGCAGGTGGCCCAGGATTACACAGCGGGTCTCGAAGCCGGTCTGTTTTTCGATGATGCTGGCGACGACGTTGCCGATCCCGCCGAGCCGGGCATGGCCGAAGGGGTCGTGCTCGTGGCTCTGTGTGTAAAGGCCCTGGTCAGGGAACCGCGCCCCCTCGGAGACGATGACGATGCCATAGTTCTTGCCCGAGGCACGGCGGCGCTTGAGGATCTCGACGACGTGGGGGATGTCGATCGGGACCTCGGGGATGAGGATGTAGTCGGCCGCAACGGCGATGCCGGAGAAGCAGGCGATCCAGCCGGCGTGCCGGCCCATGGTCTCGACGACCATGATGCGGCGGTGGCTCTCGGTCGTGGTCCGGAGGCGATCGACGGCCTCGGTGACGATGTTGATGGCGGTGTCGAAGCCGAAGCTGAAGTCGGTGACCATCAGGTCGTTGTCGATCGTCTTGGGGATGCCGACGATCGGCAACTGGAAGTCCTTGTAGAGGCGCTGGGCGACGCCCAGAGTGTCGTCGCCGCCGATGGGGACCAGCACGTCGAGCCCGAGCGCCTCGAAGTTGGCCCGGAGGGCGGGGATGTCGCGCTCGGCGTTTTTGTAGGGGTTGGTCCGCGAGGCGCCGAGGATCGTCCCCCCCCGCGCGATGATGCCGTCGGTCTCCTCGATCCTCAGATCGAGGCTCATCCCCTGGACGAGCCCGCGCCAGCCTTCGAGAATGCCGACACACGAGCCCCCCTCGCTCTCGATCCTCTGGACGACGGCGCGGATGACCGCGTTGAGGCCGGGGCAGTCGCCTCCGCCGGTCAGTAAGCCGACTTTCATGGGGTGTCCCTAAAGATGGTTCCGGCCGGGCACAGCGTGTTGGGTTTCGGATCCGGGGCGGACACGGATCGAGGGACAGTCCGCAAGGGGAACGACTAAAAAAATACCGCGCCGGGAGGAGGTGACGCCAGGGCCGAGCCTTGAAGGGCTCAGGGCGAAGGGATGGCTGGCCTGGGGGGCATTAGGACGCGCTCGACCCAAGTCGTATCGATGCGGCCGGCGAGGAAGTCGGGGTGGCGGAAGATCCGGCGATGGAGCGGGATCGTGGTCTGAACACCCTCGATCGCCAACTCGTCGAGGGCGCGCCGCATGGTGGCCAGGGCCTCGTTGCGGGTCGGACCATGGACGATCAGCTTGCCGATCAGCGAGTCATAGTTGGGCGGGATGCTGTAGCCGACCTGGACGTGCGAATCCCAGCGGACGCCGGGGCCGCCGGGAATGCGCAGGCCGGTGATCCTGCCGGCCGAAGGGCGGAAGTCGTAGTCGGGGTCTTCCGAGTTGATCCGGCACTCGAACGAGTGCCCGCGCGTGACGATCTCGGGCTGGGTCAGGCCGAGCGGCTCGCCCGCGGCGATTCGGATCTGCTGCTTGACCAGGTCGAGGCCCGTGACCATCTCGGTGACAGGGTGCTCGACCTGAATGCGGGCGTTGACCTCGATGAAGTAGAAATTGTTGTCGGCATCGACGAGGAACTCGCAGGTTCCAGCGTTGACGTAGCCGGCGGCCCGGGCCAGGCGGACGGCGGCCTCGCCGAGCCGGGCGCGGACGTCGAGCGGGAGGGTCGGCGCGGGGGCCTCCTCGACGAGCTTCTGGTGCCGGCGCTGGAGTGAGCAATCGCGGTCCCAGCAGTGGACGGTGTTCCCGTGCGTGTCGGCGAGGATCTGGACCTCGACGTGCCGCGGGCGGTCGATGAACTTTTCGAGGTAGACGCTGGGGTTCTTGAACGCGGCCTCGGCCTCGCTCCGGGCGGCGCGGAGGGCATTGACGAGGCTCTTTTCCTCGCGGCAGATCCGCATCCCCTTGCCGCCTCCGCCGGCCGTGGCCTTGATCAGCACGGGGTAGCCGATCGACCGAGCGAGCCGGAGCGCCTCGGCATCGCCGTGGACGGCGCCGTCGGAGCCGGGGACGCAGGCGACGTCGGCCGCGGCGGCGACCGCCTTGGCTTCGGTCTTCAGGCCCATCTTGCGGATCGCCTCGTGCGGCGGGCCGATGAACTCGAAGCCGCAGTCGCGGCAGACCTCGGCGAAGTCCGGGTTCTCGCTCAGGAAGCCGTAGCCGGGGTGGATCGCCTGGACGTTGGCCACCTCGGCCGCGGCGATGATCCGGGGGATCTTCAGGTAGCTGTCCACGCTGGGCGCCTTGCCGATGCAGATGGTGCGGTCGGCGAGTGCAAGATACGGCACGGCGCGGTCGGCTTGCGAGTAGACGGCGACGACCTCGACGCCCAGCTCCTTGCAGGCGCGGATGATCCGGAGCGCGATCTCACCGCGGTTGGCCACCAGAATACGCTGAAACATCGGCAGGCTTCGCCTCTCGAACGCGGACGCAGGATAGATGACCGATGGCAGATGACAGATGACAAAAAAACTAAAGCGCCCTGAAACCAACAGATTTCCATCAATCATTGGTCTTTATAGATCTGCCATTTGCCATCTTCCCACTGCCATCGTTCAGGCCGGGTTGACGCGGAACAAGGGCTGGCCGAACTCGACCGACTGGCCGTTCTTGACCAGGATCTCGGAGATGGTGCCTGAGACGCCGGCCGGGATCTCGGTGAAGACCTTCATCGCCTCGATGATGCAGACGGTCGTGTCGGGGCGGACGGTCGAGCCGACCGTGACGAACGGCGGGGCGTCGGGGGCACTCGAGGCGTAATAGGTGCCGACCATCGGGCTCTCGATCACGATACCGGTCGGGGCGGCCGGAGCGGGCTCGGCCCGGGGTGGCGCGACGGGAGGCGAGGCGGCCGGAAGCGCCGCGCCGTGCGCGACGAGCGGGACGACGGCCGTCTCGGCCCCTCGGCGCCGCAGGCGGATCTTGGTGGCGCC
>JBKOZB010000229.1:0-4924 GCA_046744225.1 Planctomycetota bacterium
TTGCTCAACAGCGGCACCAGAGCCGTCTCTCGTAAATGCTTCTGGTGTCGAGTCTTAGAGACGGTACAGGGCAGGTTCACCGGTCATGGGGTGGTACTCGGCGGTGGGATGGCCGGGGCCTCGAGGGTAGCCGGGTCGAGGACGGCGACGCCGGGGAACCGGGCGAAGTCGGCCCCATTGAAGGTCAGGAGCCGGGTGACGCCGTGGGTCCGCATGGCGGCGACGAGCCGGGCGTCGTACGACACGCGGCCGTGACAGGCGTGGGCTCCGACCAGCGCTTCCCACTCGCCAAACAGCGTCGGCAGGTCCGGAAGGAGGCGGAACAACCGCTTGATCCGGGCGACTTGAATCTGACACTCGGGGACAGTCAGGCCGAGCCCGTTGGCGGCAGTCGGGCGGGTGGCGGTGGCCCAGAACTCGTAGACGTTCTGGGGAACCACGCACAGCACCTCACCGTTTGCGTGCAGCGTATTGATCGATGTGTCCACCGTGGCGAAGGCCGGGTCCGCGGTCCTGGCGTACCGGAGCAGGATGTTGGTGTCGAGGAGAATCAAAGTTGGGCGTCTTCCCGCTCGCGGTAGATCGTCTCACGGCTGTCGTCGAGGACGAACCCCGGGGGGTAACGTCCAGCTCGGCTTTCTGCGTCCCGCTTCCACGCCTCGAGCTCGGCCCGCCACGCGTCCCCGGTCAGGGGGAGTGGCGGCTCGGCCGTGGGGGGGCCGGCCTCGGCGAGCCGGTCGAGGGCCGGCTTGACAAGGTCGTCGACAGAGATGTTGAGGGCAGCAGCTCGCTCGGCGAGCCGCCGGAAGGTGTCTTCCGGGACGGTGACGTGGGGCATCGGATCCTCCATCAAAGGCGACTCCGATCATGCTACCATGGCCAGGCGGGGGGCGTCCATTCAGCCGGATTTCAGCCAGAAAGTCGACGCAGTGCGTCGACTGACGGGTGACCGGCCCCCGGGTGCTGGGCCGGCTTGCCAGATTCTTGCGACGCCGTCGCAAGAAGGGGTAGCGGGAGGGAAGCTGCGATCAGGCGCAATAGAACTTGTCAGAAGTGTTCTTCACCGCACCGGAAAGGACCGCATCGCCTCTTCGTACTCGGCCGAGACGTCGGCCAGGGCCAGATCGCGATAGATGGCCCGGTTCTTCTCCTCGGCATGGCCGCTGAGCAGTTGCAGCTTGGGGCTGATGATGCCTCGCTTGGTCAGGAACGTGATGATCTGGTGCCGGAAGAGGTGGGGATAGACCCGCTTCCGAATCCCCGCGGCCTGGGCGTACTCATGGACGATCTGGCGGATGCGGCGGCTCGAGTACGGCCGGAGCCGGTTCGACTCGAAAAGGTAGACTGCTCGACGATCCTGCAGCCCCTGTATGTACTGCGCCAGCTCGCCCCGGAAGCTGGTCGGGAAGAGCACGCTCCGGTCCTTGCCTCCTTTGCCCTGCACCACGCGAATCTGGCAGTGGTCCAGGTCCACGTCTTGCAGCCTGACCCGTGCCAGTTCGGAGTTCCGCAGCCCGGTGAAGATCAGCACCTTGATCAGGACCATGTGCTTCGGGTCGCGGGCCTGCCAGACCGCCTCGTAGAACGCGACCAGCTCGCGATCGGTGAGAAGTTGCGGAAGCCGTTTCCTTTTCTTGGTCGGCTCTACGGCCAGCAGCAATCGCGTGTGCTGAAAGACCTTTTTGAGATACGCATAGTCCGGTCGCTCGGGCCGTAAGATCCGGGCGAGCTTCTTGGCCATCTGCTTGGGCGTAGTCTGATGAGTCATCAAGCGACTTCCAAGAACGAAGGGCGCGCCAAGTCGAGGGTAAACTGCCCGTAGGGATTGATGTGCCCGTGGAACAGCGGGGTCAGGGCCCGGAGGTCCTCGGCGCTGAGGCGCTCCCACAGCCCTTCCTGCTCGATTGTCCGCTCGACCAGGATGGTGTTGACGAGCATCAGGCAGTTCTGCAGCAATTGCAGCGACTGCGTCACGATCTCCTGTTGTTCGCGGCTGTTGGTGGCCAGCTCGCCCTGGCGGCCATAGCAGATGAAGTCGTTGGTCGCGTTCCAGTTCTCGACCACGTTGAGCCCCTCGTGGATCTCGTGCTGAGTCTCTCGTGAGGAGAGGTAGTCGCAGAGAAAGATGCTCTTCTCTGCCTTGCCCACCTCGGCCAGCGCTTTGTAGGTCGGGTGCGTGACGTTGTAGGAGTTGTACCGCTTCAAGATCGCCTCTGCCGTCGCCGTGCCGCGCCGGAGGGCCACAGTTGCCTTGACCATCTCGTCGTACTGCTGCTCGATCAGGTCCCAGCGGATGGGACGGGCAAACGTGCCGGCCAGATTCGGGTAGTCCTCGGCCGTCCCCTTCTCGGGGAGATAGAGCCGCTCGTACTTGATGCGCTTCAGGCGCGGCATCAGCCGCACCATGCCGAGCAGGTGGCAGAAGGCAAAGGCCACCTCCGATTGGCCGTGCGAGTCCACGAAGTTCTTCTCGACGCGCATCTCGGTGTCGTGGCGGATGAGGCCCTCGATCATGGCGGCGATCTCGGAGCTGGAGAAGCTCTTCAGTTGCGAGTAGATGCACACGGCATTGGTTTCGACGTGCCAGTAGACCATCACACCGTATCCCTTGTAGTGCGAGCGCCACTCCGTCATCGGGTTCTGCTTCCAGCTCTCGAACCGGGTCGCGTCGGAGGCGCAACTGCTCGCACCCTCGCCCCAGAGCCGTGGGTTGCGCAGGGCCAGCAGCTTGTTGACCACCGCCCCATTGGCGTTGTGCAGGGCCTCCGGTGAGAAATACGTCTTACGCACATACAACAGTTCGTCGTAGCTGTACCGGTCGTTGGCGTTCGCCACGCGCCGGATGCCCGTGTTGGTGCCCTCGGCGAACAAGTCCAGGATCAGCAAGGGCCGTAGCTCCTCGCGCGAGCGAACCTCCTTGGTGCCCGAATGCGTGAAGAACCGTGTAAAGTCGACGATGCGATCCGCTTCGACGAAGACGTCGAGCAGGTCCAGGATGCCGTAGTGGAGGCCGATCGTTTTCTTGATCAGGCCAAGGCTCTGGGGCTCGGTCTGCGGCTCCAGCTTGGCAAGCGCCCACAGGCCGCGCCCCTCCTTCTTCCTATTGGGATGGGAGATGATGCGGAGGTGATCCGGTTTCGGCAACACGCGGTTGAACTGCGTCAGGGCGGTGAGGAGGCGTTCTTTGAGAGAACGCACAAATGCCTGGGCATCCAGTGGCTTGCCCAGCTCTTGGTAATGCCGAATGCGACGTTGTTCGTCACCCCAGTCGCCGGGCATGTCCTCGCTGGGGTTGCGGAAGGCAGAGGAGCCCTCGACCCAGACCTCCTTGCATTTCAGCGCGCGCTGGAGCTTCTCCAGGACGCAGAGTTCGTAGTAGCGGCGGTTGACCTTGGTTTCGCCGTCGATCTCTTCGAGAACCTTCTCCTCCCAGGCCGGAGTGACCACGCCTTCGATCGGGACCGCCTCCGGGAAGTACCGACGGTGACTGCCCAGATGGCGCCGGATGACGGCAAGGGCCTCGATGATGGGCTGGAATCGGTTGTCGCTGCGGAACTGCAAGCTCTCGAGCAGGTCCGGCAACATGCGCCGGTAGTGGCGCGCGAACTTCCGCTGCATGATGGTCTGCCGGAGCAGGCGCAGCCGCGGTCCGCTGACGTGAAACTCGGCCACCAGGTCCCGGAAGGTTTCCTCTTTGACTCGCGGGAAGATCACCTCGCGGACGATCCCATCGGGGTGCTCCACCACGGCCTCGGCAACGTGGGACAGGATCTGCATCTTGCCCTCGACACGTTCGAGATCCTGGAGCCACTCCCGGTGGATTTGCTTCTCCGAGCGCGTGCCCAGACGCTGGATGAGTTCGATGGCCATCCGCGTCACGTCGTCTGTCACCTCGTGGGCGCGTTCGTGGAGAAAGCACCCTATGAGGGCATGGCGAATGTCGTCGGGGTGCTCGCGTATTTCGCTGGCTTTTTCGTTGGTTGCGCGCCGTTTGAGCGTCTGCAGCACTTTCGGGAGAACTCCTGCGAAGGGCTCGGTGCCGAGCCCGACGGCTCGGATCGCTCGAAGCCTGTCGATCTCGGCCTGGAGATTCTCGACGCCCGGTTTGCCAGGGTCGTGCTTCAGCGTTTCGAACCCAGAGGCGACACCATCGGCATGGACGACCAACAGATCGTCCATGCGATTGTGGATCTCGGCGGGGATGGCCTCGGCAATCCGCCGGTGGATGTCGTGGAAGAACCCGCTCAGGGCCGCGTTCACGATGCGTTGCAGCTCTCCTTCGGCGGGCAATTCCACACGCAGGCGCCGCAGCCGCTGGCAGGCATAATCAAAGAGGCGCTCTCCCTCCTGGACCTCCAAGGCGGCTTCCTCGCGCAGCCAGCGTTCGAGGTCGTCCTTGTCCTGAGCGGTGGGGAAGCGCCAACCCGTGTGCCGCCGGATCTCGAAGAGGTGCAGCTCCCGCGTCCGGCTGTCCCACCTGTATTGCTCGGAGAAGTCCCAGAGCAGGCCCAGTTGCCCTGCGATGAACGAGCGAACCTCGTGGGGAACGCAGTCCAGACTGTCGGGGACGTAGCCGAGGTAAGTGAGCGCTTTCAGCAGCAGCGCCATCCCACAGCGGTTGGCCTCTCCGCGACAGGTCAACACCACCAGTTGCAGGTCGGCGGGCGTCAGTAGGAAATGCTCGACCAGTTCCTCATGCGTATAAGAGGTCTTGAACTGGGGATAGGCTCCGCTCATGGAGACCTCCCAGCCTCTCCCGTGGGTTGCGGTGCGGATTGCCGCAAAGAGGTAGAACCGGCAGTTTTCGACGGCTTTCCGGCCTCCGAACGATGCTGGAAAGGCGATTCTAGCAGAAGAGTGCCAAGGCCAAACTCAAAAACGGAAATTCCGCGCTCTTCCGATCCGTCTTGTTAGGTCTTCTTCT
>JBKOZB010000180.1:0-5086 GCA_046744225.1 Planctomycetota bacterium
TCGACTTCGTCCTGGCCGCGCCCCGAGGTTATGAGTTCCCGGCCGAGTTTCGCACCCGGTTCGAGGCGACGTTCCCCGACATCCCCCTGGTCGTCGAGAACGACCCGGCGCAGGCCGTCGTGGGGGCGAACGTCGTCTACACCGACGTCTGGGCGAGCATGGGGCAGGAGCACGAGGCCGAGGAGCGCCAGTCGGCCTTCCGGCCGTTCCAGGTTAACGAGGCGCTCCTGGCCGGCGCAGGCCCCGACGCGATCTTCCTCCACTGCCTTCCCGCCCGCCGAGGGGAGGAAGTGACCTCCGAGGTCCTCGACGGACCCCGGAGCATCATCATCCCGCAAGCGGCCAATCGCCTCCACTTCCAGAAGGGGCTCCTGATCTGGCTCCTCCTCGACGCCTGGCCCGAGGACTTCGGCCCCGTCGCCACGCCCCGGGCCAACGCGCCGGAGTTGCCCCGAAACCCAGGGAGGCAGCCTCCATGATGCCCCGACACGACAGCCGGGCCGCAGGCGATCTCCGCCCGGTCCGCATCGAGCGCGGATTCGTGCGGAACAGCCCCGGCAGCGTCCTCTACCGAGCCGGGGCGACCACCATGCTCGTCACGGCGCAGGTCTCGGACAAGGTCCCGCCGTTCCTCGAAGGCAAGGGGACCGGCTGGCTGACGGCCGAGTACGCCATGCTCCCCGGCAGCACGCCGACCCGCAAGTCGCGCGGCCCGGACGGTCGCTCGACCGAGATCCAGCGCCTGATCGGCCGGAGCCTCCGCGCGGTCGTCGACACCCGGGCGCTCGGCCCCTGGACGATCCACGTCGATGCCGACGTGATCGAGGCCGACGGCGGCACGCGGACCGCCGCGATCACCGGGGCGTTCGTCGCCGTCGTGGACGCCGTCCGCAGCCGCTTTGGTGACGCGGCCCGGCGCATCCTCCGCGACAGCGTCGCCGCCGTCAGCGCGGGGATCGTCGGCGGCGTGCCTGTGCTCGACCTCGATTACGTCGAAGACGCGACCGCCGAGGTCGATTTCAACGTCGTCCGGCTCGGCGGCGGAGGGCTCGTCGAGGTCCAAGGGACCGGCGAGGGAGGGACGTTCTCGCGCCCCCAGCTCCAGGCGCTGCTCGACCTGGCCGAGTCGGGCCTCGACCGACTCGGGCAACTCCAGCGCGAGAGCCTCGGAAATGCCTGGCCATTCGGTCCCTGAGCAGGCGCGCCCTCCCACAATCGGTCTGGGCAGGCCCGGCCGGTTTTGATAAAGTCCGGCCCGCATGTCGCAAACGGAACACCCGACGAGCACACACCATTCCGGCAATCAAGGACGATTGGAGACCCGCGGTTGGGGCGCGGACGCCGCGACCTGCGGCGGACGTGCCCGACGTTCGATCCACCGCGAACCCAACAGGATGGGGGGTATCGCTCATGAAATCGCCGATCACCGCAATGGCCCTGACCTGCACCCTAGCCGCCTCGGTCGCCCTGGCGCAAGGGATCGCGCCCCGGGGCCGAGAGACGATGAGCCCGGCCGCCGGCGCCCCCGCGCCCAAGGACCCCGATGTGGTCCCGGCCACGACCGTGCTCCCCACGCCGGTCGCGCCCGACCAGATTAAGCCGGCGACGATCACGCTGCCGACCGACCCGATCGAGCCCTACCTGCTGACCAAGAACGAGGGCCCGTTCATGGTGATGGCCAAGACCTTCCGCGGCCCCGACGCCGAACGGTATGCGCTGGCCCTGGTCCTCGAACTCCGACGCGATTACGGCCTCCCGGCGTATATCCTTCGGACCAAGGACTTCCCGAAACTCAGCAACATCCGGAACGTCCCGCCGACGGCCCCCGCGTACATCGATAGGCCGCACCTGACCGATCCTGAGAAAGTGCGCACCTATGATGAGGCCGCGGTACTCGTCGGCAACGAGAAGACCCTCGACGACCAACAGGCGCTGTGGCATAAGGTCAAGAAGATCCGGCCCAAGTGCCTCAACCAGATGCCGGGGATCTTCGTCTGGAGGGAAGGGCTGGGCAAGGCGCTGCGGACCACCAACCCGTTCGTCCCCGCTCAGAACATCTACCCCGGGCGGAAGCGTGACCCGCTGATCGCCCAGATGAACGGGGGGCCGCGGAGCATCTTCTATTGTCCCGGCCGCTACACGCTCCAGGTCGCCGAGTTCGGCGGCCGCGCCTCGTTCAACCCGCAGGACCCCCGGTTCCAGGGGAACGACTTCCTGAAGAAGAGCCCGCTCGCCACCGCCGCCGAGAACGCCGAGAGGCTCGCCGAAGCCCTGGCTAAGGACCCCGAGGTCCAGAAGACGGGCTTTCAGCCGTACGTCTACCATGACCGGACCACCAGCCGGGTGACGATCGGCTCGTTCCAGAGTCCCAATGACCCCTCCGCCGTCCAGTTGCGACAGATCCTCCTGAGGCGGGCGGTTGATCTGTCTCAGAACTCAAAGAAGACCATGATCGTACCCGCGCCCTACCTGACGGACCTGGAGCCGATCAAGTCGGAGCAATAAGCCTCGACTTCCACTCGGGCGGCCTGCGCCCCGCGTCGGCCGCCCGGCCCCTATTCTCTCGACCCAAGATCATCGAGCCGGCACCATGAGCACGATTCCCGACGAAGCCATCACCCTGGTCCTGGGGACCCGCAACCGCAAGAAAGGTCGCGAGCTGGTCGAGCTGATCGCCCCGAGCTGGGAGCCGAACCCGCGCCTGGCCCGGCTCGCGCTCCGCACGCTCGACGAATTCCCCCACACGCCCGACCTCGTCGAGGACGCCCCCACCTTCGCCGGCAACGCCCGCAAGAAGGCGAGCGAGACGGCCCGGGCGCTCGGGCAATGGGTCCTCGCCGACGACTCGGGCCTGGCCGTCGATGCCCTCGGCGGCGCCCCCGGTGTCCTCTCGGCCCGGTACGTGGGCGAGCACGGCGACGACGAGGCGAACAACCGCAAGCTGCTCGAAGCCTTGAAGGACGTTCCCGACGACCGCCGAGGCGCCGCGTTCGTCTGCGCCCTGGCGCTGGCCGACCCCTCGGGCGCGATCCGGCTCGAGACCGAGGCGGCCTGCCGCGGCCGGATCACCCACGAGCCCCGCGGCGTGAATGGGTTCGGCTACGACCCCCTCTTCCTCATCCCCGAATACCACAAGACGTTCGGCGAGCTGAGCGCGCTGGTCAAGCATCAGCTCAGCCACCGCGCCCGCGCCTTCGCCCGGCTCCGGCCCAAGATCGAGCGGATGATCGTCACCGGAGACTTTGGGAGGGTTTGATAACAATTTCGGAAATCACGTGCACTTGATCAGACATTGGTGGGATTGACTGAAGTCAGTTTTCGTCTGGTCCGCTGTGCGGATCGGGCTTCTCAACACGTACCCGACTGAAGTCGGTCCCACCAGTCTGATTACAAGACGAGCCGGGCCGCGTCGCGGTCGAGGTAGAGCGTGGCGCCCTGGTGGCGGCGGAGGGCGGAGGCGGGGCACGACTCGGCGATCGGGCCGCGCAGGGTCGCCAGGACGGCCTCGGCCTTGCGCGGGCCGGAGACGACCACCGAGACGATCGGAGCCGAGAGCAGAGCGGGCACTGTCAGCGTGTAGGCGTGCGTCGGTACGTCCTCGACCCGGTCGAAGCAGCCGTCGTTGAGCTGCTGCGCGCGGCAGGCGGCGTCGAGCCGGACGACCTTGACAAGCACCGGGTCGAGGAAGTCGGCGGCGGGAGGTTCGTTGAAGGCGAGGTGGCCATTCTCGCCGATCCCGGCGCAGACGATGTCGGTCGGCTCGGCGCGGAGCACGTCCTCGTATTCCAGGCAGATCCGTAGGGGACGCTCGGCCTGCTCGCCGGGGATGAGGCGGAGGCGGTCGCCCGAGAGGCCGACGAGTCGGAAGAGATGTTCTTGCAGGTAGCGGCGGAACGAGGCGGGGTGGTCGGCGTCGAGGCCGAGATACTCGTCCATGTGGAAGCCGACGACGCGCGACCAGTCGATCTCGGGGTGGGCGACGAGGGACGCAAGGAACTCGTTCTGGCTCGGGGCGGCGGCGAAAACGATGTGCGCGCGGCCGGCCTCGGCCTGGCGCACCGCGATCGCCTGCGCCACCGCCCGAGCGGCGGCCCGGCCCATCTGGGCGCGGTCCTCAAAGACCTGGACGGTCAGGGAATCGACGGGAAAACGCGCAATCGGCCGCGGTTCGGGGAGGCTCATGGCCGGGACCTCGGGCGGAAACAGGGTCAGTCGTCTCGGGTTGCGGTCCGACATGAGCGTAACGAGAAACGCGCCATCGGGCCACAAGCGACTGCCCCGGTTCGCACCCCGACCCGGTCAGACCGAGGCGGCCAGGGGGCGGGACGGGCGGGGCCGGGAGCGAAGCTCCTGGCAGAGGCGCTGGCATTCGACCAGGTCCACGAGCAGCGACTCGGCCAGGAACGACGCGGTGGACTCGTCGCCGGCCCACTGGAGCTGTTCGTGACACTGGGTCATGTGCTCGATCAGGTCCTTCATCCAGAGCATCGTGGTTCGTCGGTTTCGCATGGTCGGTGTTCCGGCTCCTTTCCGGTCCTTGTCGGCCGATGAATTCGGTGCGGGGAAGAAAGGGCAAAGGGCGTGCCGCCACGCCTCCGGAACAGTCGAGGCTCATCTGAAGCGTCCGTCGGAGCGAAACTTGAGAAAAAATCGCGCGATTTCGCGAGGCACGCGGCGATTGGTCGGGTTTGTAAGGCTTACACGCCGGTCGGAGGGCGCGAACGGCCGCCTTTCTTTTCGACAAGGGAAGTCCTAGACTGGTTGAAATGAAGCCTGTTGGCGAAGAGAAGCTCGGCATGACGCCTCCCGACGCGTTCACCACGGCCGCCGCCCCGGAACCGGGCGGGCTGCACTCCTGGCCGGCTGCGATCGCGCGCTGGCTCTTCGGCTGGCGAGCCGGGCAGGACGAGCCGGATGTCCCGCCGGTTCCGGTCGCGCGGTTCCAAACCGTCTGCATCAGCCGGGAGGCCGGGGCGGGAGGAGGCACGATCGCCCGGATGGTCGGGACCCGGCTCGACTGGAAGGTTTACGACCACGAGATCCTCGAGGCGATCGCCCAGCGCATGGAGGTGCCGGCTGACGAGGT
>JBKOZB010000112.1:0-5724 GCA_046744225.1 Planctomycetota bacterium
AGGTCGAGGAGTGTTTCGTTCACGTCGAACAGGATCACCTTGGGATCTGCCATTGTCGAGTCTCCCTTGCCCCCTCCCGCCGAAGCGGTGGCTGCGAGAACCGCCCCACAAACCCCGCCCAGAAAGCCGCGTCGAGTTGCGTCCATGACCTCAACCCCTGAATCGGACCGCTGCCGGAATCGTACACACGTTCTCAGTTCGGGCACCTTGTTCTTGATCACGTCCCAGAGGATGTCGGGTTGCAATCCGAAGTAGGCGTGAGTGATCCAGTCCCGCATCCCGGCGATCTTCCGCCATTCGACCCCCGACAGGCGCTGGCGGGCCTCGTCGGGGACGTGTTTTCGCCGCCTCGCCGATGATCTCCAAGTTGCGGACAACGGCATCGTAGGTCCTCTCGTCGCCGAGGAACTGCGGTTGTGTCAGGCCCGCCGTATAACGCCACACCTCCTCGCAGCCCGTGAGCATGTCGGCGAGGTACAGCCGCCACTCACGGGACATGGATGGCCTCCCGATCGATCTCGGGCCGAGAGGCGTTCGGCGTCACAAGATCAATCGTCCGGCCGAAGACATTCTACAGGTAGAACTTCAGGTCCATGAAGCGGTCGAAATCAGGCGTGCCGTCGAAGGTCACGAGGAGATGGAGGTCTTCTCTCTCATGGGCTTGGTTCCGTGCCACCGACCCGAAGACCGCCATGTCTTTGACGCCGAACCGGGACCGGAGCCCGCGGGACTCGGCGGTCAGACGATCGAGGACAGCTTGGCGGTTCATCGCGGCGTCTCCCGGAATGAGTCCGGCGACCATGTTCTTCTGTATCCCTTCTATTAGATCAAACACCAGCGAATCGTAAAGTGCGATGTGACGGTATGCTTCGGTGGCTGATGTTGGGTTGCTGGTGCCCGGCTTCACGTTTCACAAACGACTTGGGAGAGTCGTTCCGGGTGGGTCCGCCATTCGCCTTGGAGGGCACACTCTTTGGGGAGCGTCCTCGAAACCAGGCCACCGGGAGTGGGGGGTTGTCGCCGTGCGGACGCCCCTTTACATTATCGAGTTGTGTTGCCGGGCCACAATTTCCCACGACCCCCATTCGCGAGAACGAGACGATCCGATGGCCGAGTTCTTCCCCGAGATCTCCAAGATTGCCTATGGTGGTCCGCGGTCGCGGAACCCGCTCGAATTCAAGCACTACAACTCGGAGGAAGTGGTCGGCAACAAGACGATGAAGGAGCATCTGCGGTTCTCGGTCGTCTACTGGCACACGTTCAGCAACCCGCTGGGCGACCCGTTCGGACTCGGGACGGCGCTGCGGCCCTGGGACGATGGGACCAACTCGGTCGCCAACGCCCAGAAGAAGGTGAAGGTGGCGTTCGAGTTCTTCGAGAAGCTCGGCGCGCCGTACTACGCCTTCCACGACCGCGACGTCGCCCCCGAGGGGAAGACACTCAAGGAAAGCCACGCCAACCTGGACGAGGTCGTCAAGGTCCTCAAGGACGAGCAGGCCCGGACCGGGGTCAAGCTGCTCTGGGGGACGGCCAACCTCTTCTCCCACCCGCGCTACATGCACGGGGCGGCCACCAGCCCCAACCTCGACGTCTTCGCCTATGCCGCCGCGCAGGTCAAGAAAGCGATGGAGGTAACGCTCGAGCTGGGCGGCGCGGGCTACACCTTCTGGGGGGGCCGCGAGGGATACCAGACCCTGCTCAACACCGACATGAAGCGCGAGCTCGACCATCTCGCCCGCTTCCTCCGCCTGGCGGTCGATTACAAGAAGCAGATCGGCTTCGGCGGCACGTTCTACATCGAGCCTAAGCCGAAGGAGCCGACCAAGCACCAGTACGACTCCGACGCCGCCGCCTGCCTCAACTTCCTCCGCACCTATGAGTTGCTCCCCCACTTCAAGCTCAACCTCGAGACGAACCACGCCACCCTGGCCGGGCACGAGATGTTGCACGAGCTGGAAGTGGCCGTCGGCGCCGGGGCGCTCGGCTCGATCGACGCCAACACCGGCGACCCGATGTTGGGCTGGGACACCGACCAGTTCCCGACGAGCTTCTATCTGACGGCCCAGTGCATGCTCGCGATCCTGGGCATGGGGGGCTTCACCACCGGAGGCGTCAACTTCGACGCTAAGGTGCGCCGGGAGAGCTTCGAGCCGATCGACCTCTTCTACGCCCACATCGGCGGCATGGACGCCTTCGCCCGTGGCCTAAAGATCGCGCATGCGATCATCAGCGACGGACGGCTGAGCAGCTTTGTCAAGGAGCGCTACCGGAGCTGGGACAGCGAGCTGGGCCGGCGGATCGAGACGGGCCAGGCCAGCTTCGCCAACCTCGACGCCTACATTATGCCCAAGGGCGAAGCCGCCAAGAACGCCAGCGGCCGGCAGGAGATGCTCGAGAACCTGTTCAACGAGTTCCTTTAATCCGAAGGCGCCATCCCTGAAAGCGATCGAGGCCACGGACCCCCGCATGGGGCGGGCCGTGGCCTTTTCTCGTGTCGTCGATCCGCTCGGCCCGGATCGCCTCAGCGCAGGGTGGGCTGAGGGGCGACGGCCTGCGGGTAGTCCGGCTGGGGCACGAAGGCCTGCCGATACTGCGGCTGGTTGGCGGCGGACTTGGCGGCCTCGGCCTTAGCCTTGGCTTCCTTGGCCTCCTTGGCGGCGAGCCGGATCTTCTTCAGGTTCTGCTTCCAGACCGCCTCGGCGGTCTTTGGGGGCGCGCCGACCGGGGTGGCGGTGATCACGGTCGTGAAGCCGTAGCCCGTCTTGTCCTCACCCTTGTAGGGGTCGTGCTCGCGCTCCCAGGGGTCGAGCTCCTTGGGCTCGGGGGAGAAGATGGCCGTCGAGTGGGCGTCGAGCAGGCCGCCGGCCTCGGCGGTGATGACGAAGTTGGCGTCGATGACGTAGCGGCCCAGGGGCATCGGCGGGCTGGTGATCGTGGGGAGCGGGTCCTTGACCATCGACCCGTTCGGGTTGGCGCAGGGGTGGGCGTTGCCGCCGACGCAGGGCCTCGGGAGCGAGGCCGCGAGCGGGGTGCTCCCCCAGCCGACCGGCGTCACCGTGATCGAGGCGAGGTTGACGCAGGCCGACGCCTTGTGCTTGCTCCGGACGAAGCCGACGAGCTTGCTGTCGAGCGACAGGACGACCTGGCTGATCGCCGGGTCGGTGCTGGTGACGTCGAACTCCTGGATCAGGCGGAACGACTGGACCGCCTCGGAGTGGGCGCCGAGGAAGACGTTCGCCCCCGCGCCGCCGGTCAGGGTGACGGTGAGCGTGTTCTTGTCGGTCGCGACGTCGATCTTCCCTTCCTCGACCTTGCCGTCGTGTTCCGTGTAAGGGGCGATCATCTCGTTCTTGCCCTGGAGGGCGAACTCGAACGGAGGCGCCTTCTCCTCCTCCTTCTTCTCCTCGGCCTTCTTCTCCTCGGCGGGGGCGGCTTGCGCGCCGGGCGGTGGTGGTGCGGCCTCCGAAGCTGGAGGCGGCGTCGGGACGGTCGGGGCCGGGGGCGGCGGAGCCGTCGCCGCGGGCGGAGGCGGCGGAGGTGGGGGTGGAAGCGTCGGCGCGGGGGTCGGCGGCTGGGGCTGGGCCACGGCCAACGCGGCCGAGGCGCAAAGACCGCCGAGGATGAGCGCAGCGCAGATCTTCATGAACGGACCCTCCTGGTCTCTCTCGGGAACGTCCTTGTCAGGGATCGCGGAAAGGCAGCCTCGATCAGACCAGGCCGCCGCGATTGGTCGGACGGAAAACAAGCCTGTGATCGGCGCAGGGACGTCGAACCGGGCACGACGCCCGCTCTCACGCCTCCCGCCGCTGCGTTTGGGAGAGCATTACCCTTATCGTCCTGAGAGAGGCCGGAAGATGGAAAAAAACTGGCGAGTTGGTGGAAAATGAGATTATAGGGAATATTCGGCCTTACCGTTATAATCGACATAGCCTGAGAAGATGGACGGCTCAAACGCAGATCGCCGGGTCAGTCCTCGGAGGGCGTGCTCCACGCGCGATCCCTTGGGGTCATAAGAGGATCGGTGTGCGGAGCACGCCCTACCGGGCTGACGATTCCTCAGGTCCCCGCCTCAAGCGCGGCGAAGATGCCCTGCATGAAGGCGGGGAGGTCGTCGGGGGTTCGGCTGGTGACGAGGTTGCTGTCGTGGACGCAGGGGGCATCCTCCCAGACGCCGCCGGCGTTCTCGACGTCGTCGCGGATTGCGAAGAAGCTGGTGACCTTACGCCCCTTGAGGCACTTGGCCGAGCAGAGCATCCAGGGGCCGTGGCAGATCGCGGCGAGGACCTTTCCTTTCTGGGCGGCCTGCGTGACGAGGTCCACCATCGGCTTGTGCCGCCGCATGTGGTCGGGCGAGTAGCCGCCGGGGATAACGATCGCGTCGAAGTCGTCGGCCTTGACCTCATTGACGGCGACGTCGGCCTTGGCCGGGTAGCCGTGCTTCGACGTGTACGTCTCGCCCGCGCGCGGGCCGACGATCTTGACGTCGCAGCCCGCCTCGCGGAGCCGGAGGATCGGGTACCAGAGCTCCAGATCCTCGTAGAACTTCTCGACGAGGACGGCGATGCGCTTGCCTTTCAGGTGATCCATAATGCACTCCTCTGTGAGGTTATAACAAATGCCACATGGCGGGTGGCGGCTGACGAAGTGAGCGACCCTCAGGCGGCGGGAGCGGGCTCGGGCTGCGGGGCCGCGTCGGGGGCGAACTCGGCCATCGCCGCGACCAGGCCCTCCTCGGTCGAGTAGGGGGGCTGGTAACCGAGGACCCGCTGCGCCTTGGCGATCGAGTAATCGAGGTTCAGGCCGAGGAACTTGTACCGCGCCTTGTTGACCAGCGGGGGCTCGGGCGACTTGAGCCGCTTGGCCCGCCGCTCCATCAGGACAGCCAGGGTCCAGGCGAGCCAGAGCGGGATCTTGCGCCGGGGGGGGCGGAGTCCGGCCAGCTCGGCGACCCGGCCGACGAACTGCCGCTTGGTCACCCGCCCGCCGTCGGTCAGATTAAAGACCTGGCCGACCGCCTCAGGGATCTCGGCCGCAAGGAAGAGGCCGTGGACCAGGTTCTTGACGTAGATGCAGTTGAGCACCTGCTCGCCCGAGCCGAAGTAGGCGAACCGCCCGGCGCGGAGCGCCTTGACCAACTTGGGGAGGACCGTCCGGTCGCGCGAACCGTAGATGAAGCCGGGTCGGACGATCGCGATCGGCAGGCCGCGCTCTTCGAAGGTGCGGAGGGCCAGTTCCTCGGCCTCGACCTTCGAGCGGGTATAGGCGTCGAGCGCCTCGGCGGCCGGGGGGATCGTCTCGTCGGTCCCGTAGTGGTCGCGTGCCTCGTAGACGCCGAGTGAGCTGACGTGCACCAACCGCTCGACCCGCACCTCGATGGCCGCGTCGAGCAGGTGGCGGAACGCCTCGACGTTCAACGCGCGGAACTCTTCCAGGGTCCCCCAATCGCCCACTTTCGCGGCGCAGTTGAAGACCCAGTCGGCTCCAGCCGTCCCGCGTCGCAGCGCCTCGGGGTCGGCCAGGTCGCCGATGATCTTCTCGACCCCCCACTGATCAAGCCTGCGGGAATCGCTCGACGGCCGCACCAGGGCGCGGACGCGATGGCCGCGCCGCAGCGCCTCCTCGGCCGCGTGGCTGCCGACCAGGCCGGTTGCCCCGGTGAGGAACATGGTCTTGGGCTGGATCGTGCTCATGGACCTCGCGTCTCGGTTCCTCTCGCCAGGATCA
>JBKOZB010000083.1:0-8848 GCA_046744225.1 Planctomycetota bacterium
GGGACCCGCACAACATCCCGATCCTCGCCGAGGTCGGCGGCAAGGCCCGCTATGAGGATATCGTCGAGGGCGAGACGATGCGGGTCGAGACCGACCCCTCGGGCCACACCCGGCGCACCATCATGGAGCACAAGGGGGACCTGCACCCGCAGGTCCTCATCGAGGACGCCGAGGGGCACATCCTCGCTTATAACTACATCCCCGAGGGGGCCGGCATCGAGGTCCAGGAGGGCCAGGCGATCACCGCCGGCACCCTGCTGGCCAAGACCCCGCGCGAGGTCGGCGGCACGCAGGATATCACCGGTGGCCTGCCCCGCGTCACCGAGCTGTTCGAGGCCCGGCGGCCCAAGGAGCCGGCCGTCATCGCCGAGATCGACGGCCGCGTCGAACTCCTGGACGAGAAGCGCCGCGGGAAGCGGACGATCATCGTCCGCAACGAGAGCGGCATCGAGCGCGAGCACCTCGTGCCGCACGGCAAGTACCTCCGGGTCCACGGCGGCGCCCGCGTCCGCGCTGGCGACGCCCTGGTCGAGGGGCCGCTCGTGCCGCACGACATCCTCCGGATCTCGGGCGAGGAGGCCGTCCAGCGCTACCTCCTCCGCGAGATCCAGAACGTCTACCGCTCCCAGCGCGTCGAAATCGACGACAAGCACCTGGAGATCATCGTCGCGCAGATGCTCCGCAAGGTCCGGGTCGAGTCGGTCGGCGACACCGGCCTCTTGCCCGGCTCGGTCATCGACAAGTTCGAGTTTCGGGCCAAGAACCAGGAGCTGATGAACTGCGTCAAGATCAAGGACCCGGGCGACACCGACTTCCGCCAGGGCGACATCGTCCCGCGCGACCACTTCGACCAGGAGAACCTCCGGGTCGAGTCGTCCGGCGGCCGTAAGGCCGAGTGGATCCGTCCCAAGCCCGCCGCGGCGAGCACCCAACTCCTCGGCATCACCAAGGCGGCCGTGCAGTCCGACAGCTTCATCTCGGCGGCAAGCTTCCAGGAGACGACCAAGGTGCTGACCGAGGCCGCGCTGGCGGGCAAGGTCGACTACCTAGTCGGCCTGAAGGAGAACGTCATCCTGGGCCACCTCGTCCCGGCCGGCACCGGGTTCAAGGCCCACCAGGAGGCCGAGGTCCGCATCCGGCCCGAGGCGCTCGAGGCCCTCGCCGAGAAGGGCCCCGGCTACAGCCGCTATCCCCGCGACGAGGCCGCCGCGCCCGCCGGTAAGGCGATCGAATGACCGGCCGCGCCCCCTGCAATCCCGAGTGACCGACCCGCACCCGCCGGCTCGCCCTCTTCCCCGAGGGGGCGAGCCGGCGATCTTTCGACCCCGAAGTCGGAGCCTGACCCGATGGCCACCCTCGCCACCCGGATCGGACCGGCCGACCACGGCCGGGCCATGACCCTGGAGGAGTTCCGCGACGCCGATGAAGAGCCCGGATACCGCTACGAACTCGCCCGGGGAGTGCTCGAAGTGACCGAAGTTCCTAATGACCCCCATGGTCAAATCGTCTCCAATCTTTACCGGGTGATCGCACGGTTTGACCAGGCGCACCCCGGTGTCATCCTCCGCTATGGCGGGGCGGGGGAGTTCCGCCTCTGGCTCCCCGGCATGATTTCCGGGCGCAATCCCGACGTCGCCGTCGTGCTCCGCGGCGCCCCCAAGAACTTGCGCGGCCGGCGCCTTCCCGCCCTGGCCGTCGAGGTCGTCTCCGTGGGGAGCGAAACCCGCGACTACGAGACGAAGCGCCAGGAATATCTCGTCTTCGGTCTCGCCGAATACTGGATCGTCGATCCGCAGGCCCGCTGCGTGACGGTCCTGGTCCGCGACGGCGACGTCTGGACCGAGCGCGCCTTTCAAAACGACCAGGTCATTACGAGCCTCGTGCTCCCCGGCCTCGACGTCCGGGTCGCCGACCTCTGGCTCGATGCCGAGCCCCTCGACCCGGAACCGAACGGGAACGACTGAGGACGGCCCCACGACCCGGCGCAACCCATGACCCCGGCATCCTCCTCAAGAAGACGAGCGGACCGGCGGCACCCCGCTTCGCTCGCGGAGCGCCCGCACCAGCAGGTCATTGGCGGCTTGCCAGCGGTAGCCCTCGGCGATCGTGCGGCCGACCCCGGCGCGTCGGGTGCGCTCGTCGGGGCGGTCGAGCAGCGCGCGCAGGGTGGCGAGCAGGGCGTCGTCGCTCTCGGGGTCGAAGTACCAGCCGGCCTCGCCGCCGATCTCTGGTAAGGCGGTCGAGTCGGCCAGGGCGACCGGGACCGACTGCGCCATCGCCTCCACGGCCGGGATGCCGAAGCTCTCGCAGAGTGAGGGAAACACAAGGGCTGTCGCCTCGGCGTACGCCGCGCGGAGGGCCTTGCCCTGGCGATAGCCCGGCATCCGGACCAGGACGCGGGGACCGGCCACCGCGACCGCCTCGCGGAGTGCCTGCGCCTCGGGCTCGGACCCGGTCCCGAGCAGCACCAGGGCCAGGTCGCCCGCGGCCACCTCGCGGAGTCGGCTCGCCGCGCGGACTAGCCGGAGCAGATTCTTCCTCGGCTGGAAGTTGGCCACTGAGAGGAGGTATGGGACGCCCTCGGGGACCCCCAGATCGGCCCTCGCCGAGGCCCGCTCGCGCTCCGTCGCTGGCTCGAAGAAGAGGTCGTCCGCGGCGTTCGGGACGTACTCCACGCGGTCTCGGCAGTCGGGGAAGAACTCGACCAGCCGCTCGGTGTTGAACCGGGAGACCGACAGGATCAGGTCGGCCTGACCGAAGACGCGGGCCAGCCGCTCGCGATTCCGGGGCGGGCCCTGGCCGACGTTCTGCAAAACGTCGTGGCTCGTGACCGCCCGTCGTGCTTGGCGCGTTGGGATGAAGTATTCGGCCGGGAAGTAGACCCAATCGACCGGCCCCGTCCACCACTCGACCGGCGGCCAAGGCTTGATCCGCCACCACCGCAGGGCGTCGCGGGTCCGCACCGGCAACTCGCGGCGAGACAGGTCGCCGAGCGTCTCCCAGTAGGCCAGGCCGTCGGGCTCGGTCATCCGCCCCGAGATCAGGGTCAGCCCAACCTCGGGCCGCCGCGCCAGCCGCTCCAACTGCGCCAGGGCGTGCCGGGTCACCCCCGTCGGCCCCCGGCACGCGTCCATGTCGTAGACCAGGGCGACCCGCATCACCGCCGATTCCGAAGCCATTCCCTTCCCTCAAATGCAGCTTCACCACTCCGGGCGAGATCGTAGGGCAGGGGAGCGCCGCCTGTCAATCAAACCGAGGGGGTCCTGCAAGATTTTCGGACCAAGCAATCCGAGTCGCACCCGCGATTCGGTTGGTATGAATTGGAACTTGGCGACCGGCTCGCTAAAATGGGAGGAAACCGATATCCTTCGGGCTGATCGCAGCCTCGAAGAACCACGAGAGTCGCGGACGCTGGCACTTGGGGAAAGGATGGAAATGATGCGCGTCACGACGAGTCGCCGCGGGTTCCTCGGTCGGGGCGGGCTGGCCCTCGGGGCTTTGGCGTGGAGGGGTCGGTCGGCCTGGAGCGAGGCGGCGCCCGACGTTGACGCGATGGTGGGCAAGGCGGTGGCGTTCCTGAAGGGGCGGCAGGACGCGAAGGGGGGATGGTCCACCGAGCGCGAGCCGGGGATCACCGCCCTGGTCGTGACGGCCCTGCTCCGCTCCAAGCGCGTCACGCCCGCCGACCCGGTCGTGACGCGGGCGCTCGCCTACTTGGAGGGCTTCATCGGCCCGAAGGGGGGGCTGTCGGAGGCTCCACACGCCAACTACACGACCTCGATCGCGCTGATGGCCTTCCACGAGGCCAACGCGAAAGGCCGGTACGACCAGGTGATCAAGGCCGGGCAGGACTTCCTCAAGACGATGCAGTGGGACGAGGGCGAGGGCAAAACCAAGGACGACGCCTTTTACGGAGGCGCGGGGTACGGCGGCAGGAACAGCCGGCCCGACCTGTCGAACACCTCTTTCTTCATGGAGGCGCTCCGCGACACCGGCCTGCCCCCCGACGACCCCAACTTGCAGCGGGCCCTGGTGTTCGTATCGCGGTGCCAGAACCTCAAGAGCGAGTTCAATGACCAGTCCTGGGCGGGGAAGGTCAATGACGGCGGCTTTATCTACACGCCGGCCAACGGCGGGACGAGCTTCGCCGGCAACGAGCCCGACGGCGGCCTCCGCTCTTATGCCAGCATGACTTACGCCGGGCTCAAGAGCATGATCCACGCCGGCCTGAGTCCCGGCGACCCCCGCGTCAAGGCGGCTCGCGAGTACATCACCCGGCACTACACACTCGACGAGAACCCCGGCCTCGGCCAGAAGGGCCTGTACTACTTCTATCACACCTTCGCCAAGGCGCTGGCGATGCTCGGCCAGCCGACCCTGACCGACGCCAACGGTCAGGCCCACGACTGGCGGGCCGACCTGATTTCCGCTCTGGCCAAGCGGCAGAACCCCGACGGAAGTTGGGTCAATCCCTCCGACCGCTTCATGGAGGGCGACCCCAACCTCGTGACTGCGTATTCGCTGCTCGCACTGGTCTACGCGCGCACGAAAGCGTGAGAGGCGATCCAGATCATCCCCGTCCTCACCTTGTTCGCGAAGTCGAGGGAAAACGGGTGGGGCCGACTTCGCAGGGAAAGCCCTGACCGGACCGCCACTCAGTCGTCGGTGCCCGGCGAGTTCAGCTCGCGCTCGATCCGGAACCGCATCTGGCCCAACTCGTCGCCGACGTATTCGCTATGAGGCCAGGGCCAGTCCACGGGATCGTTGTGGAACCGGGGGATGATGTGCCAGTGGCCGTGATTGATGACCTGGCCGGCGGCCCGGCCGTTGTTGACGATCACGTTGAAGCCGTCGGCGCCGGTGGCCGACTTAATCGCACGGCAGAGCCGGGGCAGGAGCGTGGCACATGCCGCCGCGAGCGCCTCGGGCATCTCGGTCAGGTCGGTGTGGTGCGCTCTGGGGACGAGCAGGACGTGCCCCTTGTTGACCGGGTGGATGTCGAGGAACGCGACGGCGTCGTCGGTCTCCAGGACCGTGGCCGAGGGGATCTCGCGCTGGACGATCTTGCAGAAAATGCAATTCGGGGCGTGGGGATGGGACGACACGGCGTGTGGGCTCCCGAGAGGGGCGAGGCGCCGCGGGCCGGACGCGATCCCTCATCGCGGGTCCCGCGGCGCCCTAGGGCTCGATCACGATCCGCTGGGGGCGTTGACGACGGCCGGACGGGTCGGCGCCTTGATCTTCTCGCCCGCGCCGAGCAGGGCGATGACGGCCATCGGGGCGGCGTCGCCCTGGCGGACCTTGGCGAGCTTGTAGATCCGGGTGTATCCCCCCGGCCGCCCCTGGAACCGCGGGCCGATCTCATTGAAGAGCTTGAACGCCACGTCCTTCTTGGTCACGACGGCCAGGACGCGGCGGAAATTGTTCAGGTTGAACCCGCCGCGGGCCAGGCTGATCAGCTTCTCTGCGAACGGCTGGAGCTCCTTGGCCTTGGCCAGGGTGGTCTCGATCCGGCCGTGCTCCAGGAGCGCGGTGGCCAGGTTACGGAGGAGCATCCGGCGATGCGACGGAGACCGCTTGAACTTGCGGCCAGCTTTCAGGTGACGCATGGGCTCTCTCGTGTCGAATTCGGGCGGGTGCGTGGAACGCACCAAGGTTCCAGGGAAGATCGCAGATTGGGGCGTTGCACGCACCCGACGGGGGACTCAGACCCCCTGGCGCTGGGGGATGTTCATGCCCAAGTCGAGGCCGATCTCGTGGAGCTTGGCCCGGACCTCCTTGAGCGTCGTCTCGCCGAAGTTGCGGACCGTGAGCAACTGGTCCTCGGTCCGGCTGACGAGGTGGCGGACGGTCGTGATCCCTTCGCTTTCCAGGCAGTTGGTGGCTCGGACCGACAGCTCGAGCTCGGCGAGGCTCATGTCGAGCTTGCGCTCGAGCTCGGCGTCGATCGGCTCGTGGCGGGCGCCGTCCTGGCCGGCGCCGTCGGACGGCAGGCCGGGGCCGGGCTCGTAGTACTGGACGAACGGGTTCAGGTGCTTGCGGAGGATCTTGGCGGCCTCCACCAGCGCCATCTCGGGGCCGAGCGTTCCGGTCGTCCAGATCCGGAGCAGGAGCTTGTCGTAGTTGGTCCGCTGGCCAACGCGGGTGTTGTCGACCCGGTACTCGACGCGGATCACCGGGCTGAAGATGGCGTCGATCGGGATGGCGCCGACTTCGAGGTCGTCGGTGTGCCCTTCAGCGGCGGGGCGGTACCCTCGGCCGTTCTCGACGGTCATTTCCAGGACGAACGGCACGTCGTCGGTCAGGGTGCAGAGGATGTGGTCGGGGTTGACGATCTCGATCGACTCGTCGTGGAGGATGTCGGCGGCGGTGACGACGCCACGGCGGTCGCGCTCGATCCGAATCGTCCGGCTGTGCTCGGAGTGGTTCTTGACGACC
Source organism: Planctomycetota bacterium (assembly GCA_046744225.1). Lineage (GTDB taxonomy): Bacteria > Planctomycetota > Planctomycetia > Isosphaerales > Isosphaeraceae > JBKOZB01. Next base: position 6,439 of record JBKOZB010000083.1, read on the forward strand.
AGCCCCTTGAGGTTCAGCACCAGGTCGGTGATGTCCTCGACCATGCCGGGGATCGAGGAGAACTCGTGCTGGACCCCCTGGATCTTGATCTTGGTGACGGCGCTACCCTCCAGGCTGGACAGGAGGATGCGCCGGAGGCTGTTGCCGACCGTGTGGCCGAACCCGCGCTCGAACGGTTCGACGTGGAACTCGCCGTACGTGTCGGTCAATTTCTCACGGTTGCAGACGACCCGGCTGGGAAGCTCGAGACCACGCCAACGGATGCGCATCGCTCTCTCCAATCAATCCCGTAGGGTGCGTGCAACGCACCGACCTGAGCGGTCGGGAGGAACGCCAGTGCATGCCACGCACCCCACGAACCTTGCTCTTTAGCGGCTCAGCAACTCGACAATCAACTGCGGGGTGACCGGCAGCGAGATATCCTGGGCGGAGGGCAAACGGGAGACGCGCCCCTCCGGCGGCTCGGTGGCGACCCGGTCGAGCCAGTCGGGGACCGGCGGCATCCCCTCGGTCGCCAGGTTGCTGGCGGCGAGCTTCCGGGAATGCTCGCGGTCCTTGACCTGGATGTGGTCACCGGGGCGGACCAGGTAGCTCGGGATGTCGAGCTTGCGGCCGTTGACGGTGATGTGCCCGTGCGTGATCATCTGCCGAGCCTGCGGGCGGCTCGTCGCGAAGCCGAGCCGGGTGACGACATTGTCGAGCCGGCGCTCGATCAGCGTCATCAGCGCGTCGCCGGTGTTGCCGGGACGGCGGCTGGCGATCTCGAAGTACTTGCGGAACTGCCGCTCGAAGATGCCGTAATAGCGCTTGACCTTCTGCTTCTCGCGGAGGCGGATCGAGTACTCGCTCGCCTTGCCCCGGCGGTACTGGTGCATCCCCGGCACCCCCTCCCGGCGGTCGACGGCGCACTTGGGGGTGTCGCACCGCGTCCCCTTCAGGAACAGCTTCAGGCCCTCACGGCGGCAGAGCCGGCAGACCGGTCCAATATGACGTCCCATTGGTGAATCGACAGATCCTCGGTGTTCGGGTCCGGTTGGCCGAGTGTTCCGGCCCGCGGAGGGGCTACGGGGTCCTCGGACGAAAACGAAACAGGTTTGCGAGGGACTTCCGACCGACGACCCGGAGGCGGGAACGCAACCCAGGGGCCACCAGCGACCCGAATCCCGATGGGCCCGAGGGCCCCGCCCCGGGGCGACCCTCACGACGACGCGCCAGGGGATTTTACTCCCGGTCAGACCCGGCGCTTCTTGGGGGGGCGGCAGCCGTTGTGCGGCAGCGGAGTGACGTCCTCGATCGCCTTGATCGAGAGCCCCGAGGCCTGGAGCGCCGTGATCGCGCTCTCGCGGCCCGAGCCCGGCCCCTTGACCTTCACCTCGACCTCCTTGACGCCGTACTTCGTGGCCGTCGCTGCGGCGGTCTCGGCCGCGCGCTGGGCGGCAAACGGAGTGCTCTTGCGGCTCCCCTTGAACCCGACGGTCCCGGACGAGGCCCAGCACAATGCATCGCCGTTGGGATCGGTGATCGTGACCGTCGTGTTGTTGAATGTTGCCTTGATATGCACGATCGCCCGGCTGACGTTGCGTCGTGTCTTCCGCTTCTTGGCCTTGGCCACGGGTCCGTTGCTCCCTGGTCGATCCTCGGTTGATGGCTGGGGTCTCTGGCTCGAATTCCCATGGCAAATGTCAGATGTCAGATGTCAAATTTTGAATTTCAACTTGATCATCTGGCATCTGACATTTGCCATCGTTGAGGGACGAAGGGACGCCGGCCACGGGGCGCGACGGGCCGCCCGGAGCCTCGTCGCGCGGGGCCGGCTCCGGTCGAGAGATTAACGCATCTCCTTGACGCCCTTCTTGCCCGCGACGGTCTTACGCGGGCCCTTGCGGGTCCGGGCGTTGGTCCGCGTGCGCTGGCCGCGGACCGGCAGGCCCTTGCGATGCCGCAGGCCGCGGTAGCAGCCGATGTCGCGGAGCCGGGCGATGCTCTGCTGCACCTGGCGACGGAGCTGCCCTTCCACGACGTACTCGTTATCGAGCAGCGAGGCGAGCTTGGCCAACTCGTCCTCGGTCAGGTCGCGGGCCCGCTTGTCGGGATCGATCCCCGTCCGTTCGCAAAGTTGGTCGGCGAGGAACGGCCCGATCCCGTAAATATAGCGCAGCGAGATCACCGCGCGCTTGTCGTTCGGGATATCGACACCGAGAATACGAGGCATCCGTCCATTCTCCCTGGGGCAGTCACATCTGATTCCGAGAGCGGGGCGTTCGTCGGCGAGTCCGGGAGGCGAGAGACAATCAACCTTGCCGCTGCTTGTGGCGCGGGTTCGTGCAGATCACGTAGACCTTGCCCCGCCGTCGGACGATCTTGCAGTGCTCGCAAATCCGCTTGACGCTGGATCGGATCTTCATCGGGC
>JBKOZB010000100.1:0-19933 GCA_046744225.1 Planctomycetota bacterium
CTGCGCAAGCTGGGGAGCCCGCTCGAAGGGCACCCAAACATGGCGCGGCTGGCGGGCGTCGAGGCCTCGACCGGCTCGCTCGGCCAGGGACTCTCGCTCGGCGTCGGGCACGCGCTAGCGGCCCGGATCGACAACAAGAGCTATCACACCTACGTCCTGACCGGCGACGGCGAGCTGGGCGAAGGCCAGGTCTGGGAGGCCGCCGCCTCCGCCGCCAAGTTCCGGCTCGACAATCTCACGGCCATCGTCGATCGCAACCACTACCAACAGACCGGCGCCGCGGAAGAGGTCCTGAACATGGACCCGATCGATGGCAAGTTCACCGCCTTCGGCTGGAGCACGCAGGTCATCAACGGGAACGACCTGGGCGAGGTCCTGGGCGCCCTGAAGCGCGCCCGCGAGGTCAAGGGCCAGCCCACCTGCATCGTCGCCCTGACCCACAAGGGCCAGGGCATTCTCCCACTCCTGACCAAGCTGGGCGACACCAACTTCCACGGCAAGCCGATCCCAGCCAAGTATCTCGACGAGGCCCTGGCCGAGGTCGGCTGAGTCGGATGCGCGCAACGCACCCAGCGGCATCCCTTCAAACAATCATGGCGTGTTTCACGCACCCTTCGTAATCATTCGCATCCGAGCGGGGAAAGGTGGCAGACCCATGGCGGGAGCGGCTTCCGCATTGCAGACGAAACGGGAACTCGGCAAGGCCACGCGCGATGCCTTCGGGCGCGCCCTGGAGGCGCTGGGGGCCGAGCTTCCCGAGTTGGTGGTGGTCGATGGCGACGTGAGCAACTCGACCCGCACCGAGTGGTTCGGCAAGAAGTACCCGGACCGGTTCTTCAACATCGGGATCGCCGAGAGCAACCTCGTGGGGATCGCTGGCGGCCTGGCCAGCTCGGGCAAGACGAGCCTGATTGCCAGCTTCGCCGCGTTCGTCATGTGCAACGCCTACGACCAGCTCCGGATGTCGGTCGCCTACCCGCACCTGAACGTCAAGGTCGTCGGCAGCCACGCCGGCATCTCGATCGGCGAGGACGGCCCCTCGCAGATGGGCATCGAAGATGTCTCGCTGGCCTGCTCACTCCCCGGCTTCGTCGTGATCGTGCCGGCCGACGAGGCCTCGGCCAGGGCTGCCACCGCTGCGATGCTCCGATACAAGGGCCCCGTGTACCTCCGCACCGGCCGCCCCGAGGTCCCCAAGGTCTATACCGGCGACGGCAACGCCCCGTTCACCATCGGCAAGGCGAACACGCTCCGCAACGGGTCCGACGTGACGATCGTCGCTGATGGCCTGATGGTCGCCCCTGCGCTCGACGCCGCCGAGACGCTCGCCGGCCGGGGGATCAACGCCCGCGTGCTCGACATGCACACGGTCAAGCCGATCGACCGCGATGCCCTTCGCGCCGCGGCCGAGGAGACCGGCGCCCTCGTCGTCGCCGAGGAGCACCTGGCGCACGGCGGGCTCGGCAGCGTCGTCGCCATGACCGTCGCCGAAATCAAGCCCGTGCCGATTCGCTACGTCAACCTCGGCGACCAGTTCAGCGAGAGCGGCGCCCCCGCCGCCCTGCTCGAAAAGTACGGCCTGACCGCCGCCCAGGTCGCCGAAGCCGCCCAGGCCGCCGTCGCCGCCAAGCGTTGACTCTCAAGCGCCGGCCGCATTGGGTTCATTCGGGGACGAATGCTCGGTGGGGTGGCTGAGGTTGCATGCGCAACACCATGCCCCCGGCGACGTGCAGGAAGACAGCCCTCTCTCTTGTTCTTCCCCTCCAGGCAGAGTGCGATGCGCAACCGGGTCGCATCCCCTCCGAAGGCGCGTTTGACGCCTCGTCGCCCGGTGTCGGGCGTGAAAAGTCGGTGGACTTCGCTTGTCGAGTCGAGGCCATTGGGGTATGGTCCGCCGCGTGATCGACCCGGCGGGGACGGCGCGCCCTCGTCGCGGGCCGATCGGCGCCGGCCGGCAGGGCCCGCCTCCTCGTTTCCGGGAGATCAAGGGAGGATCACCCATGAAACGCCCCCGATTCCGCCCGTGGTGGCTCGTCCCGCTCTCGTTCCTCCTGGTCCCCCCCCTGCTCTGGGTGCTCCTGCTGCTGATCATCCCGACCGACTGGGCGCGCGTGCGAATCGAGGGGGCGGTCAGCCAGGCGACCGGCCGGACCGTCCACCTCGAATCGCTCCGGATCGGCGTCCTGGGAGGCGTCCAGCTCACGAACCTGGAAATCGGCGCCCCCGGATCGGCTCAGGACCCCTGGCTCAAGGTTGCCGACGCGAGCGTCAACGTCACTTTGCTGCAACTGCTGTTCGGACAAGCGGAACCGACCGATGCGCAAGTCGATGGAATCACCCTGCGGGTCCTCCGAAGGGCGGACGGCTCGCTCGAACTTGCCGACCTGATCCCGTCCGCCCAGGCTGAAGCGAAGGCGCCGGCGGATTCGGGCGAGAACCACTGCGCGCTGGGCGGGCTGGAGGTCCGAATCAACAAGGCCCATGTCATCGTGATCGACGAGCCGAGCCGGACGCGGCTCAATTTCAGCGACGTCGAGGGGCACGCGATCTGGCAACACCGTCGAGCCATGATCCATGAGCTGCGCGGGATGCTCAATGGTGGCGCGTTCGAGCTGACGGCGCAGCTCGACGGCGGGACGGTGTCGCCCGCCTTCGAGGGCCAGCTCCGCGCCCGTGGCGTCGAGCTGAGCGAGGGGATGGACGCGCTGGGATACCTCGCCCCGGTCGTCGCCGGAACCTCCGACCGGCTCGAAGATAAGATCGACGGCCGGATCGACGTCAACCTCTACCTGCGCGGGCAGGGCCTGACGCGCGACGCGATCCAGACGTCGCTCGTCGGCCACGGCGCGGTCTGCCTCGACCCGATCCGGCTCGACGGCTCGAAGCTGCTGGCCGAGCTGGCCAACCTGGTCGAACTCCCGGCGCAGGGGCGGGTCGGCTCAGTCAAGACCGATTTCGAGATCAAGCGGGGACGCGTCAGCACCGAGAACCTGACGGTGAACGTCGCCAAGGTGCCGATCGTGCTGGTTGGTTGGACCGACTTCGACGGCCGACTCGACTATCGGCTGAAGACCGACGGCCTGACCGAGAAGCTCCCGGGCAAGGCGCGCAACCTCCTGGCGGAGCTGGCGATCAATCCGAACAACCTGGCCGCACTGAAGGTGCAGGGATCACTCGACGCGCTGACGGTCACGATGGACGGGGTGCCGCTCAACCCGTCCGGCAGCGGGTCCGACCCCGTCCGTCGTGGCGAGGACCGGCAGCGGCTCCGCGATCTGAGCAAACGGCTCCGCGACCGCATCCTGCGCTAGCCGAGACGTCCGGGGGACTGGAACGCCGAGGCGCGCCAGCCTCGGCGACTTGATTTTGTCCCCCGGCGTGGTCTAGAATCTTGAATGTGGAAAAAGGACGCTTCCACGCTCGAAGGATTGGGAAGGAGCCGACACCGTGCCCAGGCGACTTTGGATCGCGGCCTTGAGCCTCTGGCCGGGCTTGCCCCAAATCTGGTCTGGTCAAGAAGTTCTCGGGTTGATCCTGGCGGCCCTGTTCGCCGTCATGCTGAACCTGGCAATGGTGGCCCGGTTCATCTGGACCGAGTCGTTTGCGCCGGGCTGGCCAGGGTTCTTCATGGCCCTGGTGGTCTGTCACTGGCTGGCGTGCCTCGGTTACACTCTCTGGTGGATCTGGCTGTTTCATCCCGAGCGTCATCGCGCCGAGATTGACCGGCTCTATCTCGAGGCCACCGAGGCGTACTTGCAGGGCCGCTGGAACGAGTCGAGGCGGCAGTTCGAGCGAATCCTGGCCATGGACGAGACCGATGCGGACGCCCTGATGCAGCTCGGGACTCTCTACGTCCGAAGCGAGCAACCTGCGCTGGCCCGCCGGGCGTTTCGCCAGTGCCTCGAACTGGAAGGCGGTGCCAAATGGCGCTGGGAAATCCATCAAACCCTGGCCCGGCTGGGAGAGGGGCCGTCGGCCTGAGATCGGACGGTGCGCCCGGACGAGACGGGGGAATCCAGGCTCGGGCCGTCGACCGCCAGATCGGCGACGGATTCCGGGCCTTGGTTCTTTCCAGGTTTGTGGGATCACCGCAGCCTGGAGGACACGGTTGCCGCGGAGGGGGAACGCTCCCCTATTATTGGGGGTGGGGGCGAGAAGAGCGGGTGGAACCGTCACGTGAGTTTGGTGAACGTTCGGCAACTTTGTGACGTAGAATCGATCTCAGCCGTCCGTCAGAGCAGGCCCTGGTCCGGGACAGGCCCGGAGAAATCGTCGGAGTCGACCGCATGTATGAACGCTTCACCGATCGTGCCCGCAAGGTGATGCAACTGGCCAATCAGGAGGCCCAGCGCTTCAACCACGAGTACGTCGGCACGGAACACGTCCTGCTCGGCCTGATCAAGGAGGGCAGCGGCGTCGCCGCCAACGTCCTGAAGAACCTGGACGTCGACCTGCGGAAGATCCGCAACGAGGTCGAGAAGATCGTCCAGGCCGGGCCCGACATGGTCACAATGGGCAAGTTGCCTCAGACCCCCCGGGCCAAGAAGGTCATCGAGTACGCGATCGAGGAAGCCCGCAACCTGAACCATAACTACGTGGGTACCGAACACCTCCTGCTCGGCCTCTTGCGCGAGCAGGAAGGGGTGGCCGCCCAGGTGTTGATGAACCTGAACCTGAAGCTGGACGAAGTGCGCGAGGAGGTGCTCAACTTGCTCGGTCACGGTATGGAGCCCGGCGGCGAAGGGGAACGCGCCGCCGCAAAAGGCAATAAGTCCAAGACCCCGGCCTTGGACTCGTTCGGGCGCGACCTGACCGACCTGGCCCGGCAGGGCAAGCTGGACCCGGTCATCGGCCGCCAAAATGAAATCGAGCGGGTGGTCCAGATCCTCTCGCGACGTCAAAAGAACAACCCGGTCCTCCTTGGCGAGGCGGGGGTCGGCAAGACGGCGATCGTCGAGGGCCTGGCCCAGATGATCATCGACGGCAACGTCCCCGAGCTACTTCGCGACCGCCGGATTGTCGTCCTGGACCTGGCGATGATGGTCGCCGGGACCAAGTACCGCGGCCAGTTCGAGGAGCGGATCAAGGCCGTCATGAACGAGGTCCGTCGCGCCAAGAACACGATCCTGTTTATCGACGAGCTGCACACTCTGGTCGGGGCCGGCGGCGCCGAGGGGGCGATCGACGCCTCGAACGTCCTGAAGCCGGCGTTGGCCCGCGGCGAGGTCCAGTGCATCGGCGCGACGACCCTCGACGAGTACCGCAAGTACATCGAGAAGGACGGCGCGCTCGAGCGGCGGTTCCAGACGATCATCGTCGAGCCGCCGAACAAGACCGAGGCGCTGGAGATCCTCCGCGGCCTGCGCGACCGCTACGAGGCGCACCACCGCGTCCAGATCACCGATGAGGCGCTTGAGGCCGCCGTCGAGCAGTCGGACCGCTACATCACCGGCCGCTGCCTCCCCGACAAGGCGATCGACGTCATCGACGAGGCCGGGGCCCGCGTCCGCCTCAAGGCGATGACCCGGCCGCCCGACCTCAAGGAGCTGGACGACCAGATCGAGCGGCTCAACCAGGACAAGGAGGAGGCCGTCGCCAACCAGGACTTCGAGCGCGCCGCCGCTCTCCGCGACCAGGCCGACAAGCTCAAGAAGAAGAAGGAGACGATCAACCGCGAGTGGCGCGAGCGCTCCAAGGAGGTCGACGGCACGGTCGATGAGGAGGTCGTCAACGAGGTCATCAGCAAGATGACCGGCATCCCCCTGACCCGGCTGGAGACCGAGGAGACCGGGCGGCTGCTCCGGATGGAGGAGGAGATCCAGAAGAAGGTCATCTCGCAGACCGAGGCGATCAAGCGGATCAGCCAGGCGGTCCGCCGCAGCCGGTCCGGCCTGAAGGACCCGAAGCGCCCGATCGGCTGCTTCATCTTCGCCGGGCCGACCGGCGTCGGCAAGACCCACCTGGCCAAGGCGCTGACCGAGTTCATGTTCGGCGACTCCGACGCTCTGATCCAGATCGACATGTCGGAGTACATGGAGAAGCACAACGTCTCGCGGCTGATCGGCGCCCCGCCGGGCTACGTCGGCTACGAGGAAGGGGGCCAGCTCACCGAGAAGATCCGCCGCCGCCCCTACGCGGTCGTCCTGCTCGACGAGATCGAGAAGGCGCACCCCGACGTCTACAACATGCTGCTCCAGATCATGGAGGAGGGCCGGCTGACCGACAGCTTCGGCCGCAACGTCGACTTCAAGAACACGATCATCATCATGACGACCAACGCCGGTGCCGAGGTCACCTCGGTCAACGCCGACTTCGGCTTCGCCCGGGGCCGAAGCCTCGACGAGGTCACGACGTACGAGGCGATGAAGGAGCGGCTCAAGGTCGCCATTGAGAAGTACTTCCGTCCCGAGTTCCTGAACCGGCTCGATGATGTGATCGTGTTCCACTCGCTGACCAAGGAAAACCTCAAGCAGATCGTCGACATCGAGTTGTCGAAGGTCCGCGGCCGGCTCACCGACCGCGGCCTGGAACTCGTCATGACCGACGACGCCAAGGAGTTCGTCATCGCCAAGGGCTTCAACCCCGACTACGGGGCGCGGCCGTTGCGGCGGTCGATCGAGAACTTCATCGAGGACCCGCTCAGCGAGGAGATCCTCCGCGGCACGTTCAAGGGCAAGGACAGGATCACCGTCCGCGTCGAGGGCGAGGGTGACGCGAAGAAACTCCAGTTCGTCGCCACCAGCAAGGACGAACAGGCGCTGGCCGGCGTCGGCGGCTCGTCCGACGGATCGTCCGAGTCCAAGCCCTCCTGAGCCAGGAAGGGTCGTAATTGAGTCCCACATGGCCAATGGTTCATGGCAGATGCCAAATGGCTCATCGATCCCTGGTTTGCCATCCGGCATCGGCCATTGGCCATGCGGGACTCAATAGGTTGAGACCTCCACTGACAGATGGCAGATGACAAACGACCTCTTTGTCATCTGCCATTTGCCATCGTTCATCCCCGCTTTCGCGCGTCGGCGACGAGCCGGATGAGGGCACCATTGTCGGCGTTCCGGGCGACGCGCTCGGCCTCGTCGAGCAGCGCAGCGGTGCGGTCGTCCTGGCGGGCCTTTCGAGCGACGGCGGCCAGGAGCAAGAGGCGGACCTGGTCGGCCGGGCCGGACTCGTCCTGGGCGAGCGCCACGCGGCCCGACTCGGCCAGCGCGTCGGCCAGCCACTTCGAGTTATTCAAGGACCGGGCCAGCTCCTGCGCGCGGTCGAGGTGGGGAGGAGCTTCCTCGGCCCGGCCCAACACGGTCAGGGCGCGGGCCAGGACGAGCCGGGCGTCGGCCTCGTGGTCGCGGTCGATCGCCTGTGAGAGTCGGGGGAGGGCCTGTTCAAGCGCCTCGATCGCCTCCTTGGGCCGACCCCGGCGCAGCTCGGCGTGGCCGATCAGCCACACCCGATCCCAGCCCCGGCGGTGTCTCATCGTTCGGTCCCGGCCGTCACGGCGTCGGCCCCCTCGTCGGTCGGGCGCGGGACGGTCCGCGACCGCGGCAGGGGCAAGGGGCGATAACGGTCCGCCAGGACCACGAAGGCCGGGACCAGGATCGGGCGGACGAGGAACGTGTCGAGCAGGACGCCCAGGCCGAGCGCGAAGCCCAGCTCGCGCAGCGCTGTCAGGTTGCCGGTGAGCATCGAACCGAACGTGCCGGCCATGATCAGGCCGCACGAGCTGATGATCCCGCCGGTGTGCGCGATCGCCCGCCGGGTCCCCTCGATCACGCCGTGCTTCCGCTCCTCCTCAATGACCCGCGACATCAGGAAGATGTTGTAGTCCTCGCCCACCGCCACCAGGATCACGAACAGGAAGAAGCCGACCTTCCAGTCGAGGCCCACCCAGGGGTCGGGGCCGTGGTGCATCGCCTTGAAGACCAGCTCGGTCATGCCGAGCGAGGCGAGGTAGCCGAGCACCACGGTCACGATCAGGTATAGGCAGACGAACGGGCGGCGGAGCAGGAGGACCAGGATCGCGTACACCCCCAGCGTCACCAGCACGTACATCCGGCGCTCGTCGCTGGTCGTCACTTTCTTCAGGTCGTTGACCGAGGCCGTGGCGCCCGCCAGTCCCACCTCCTTGCCACCCTCGAGTGGCTGGCCCGGGGCCATCACCTCCCGCACCGTCTGGCAGACCGTTTCGAGCGCCCGCAGGCTCTGGTCGGAGAATGGGTCGGTCTTGAACACCACGTCGATCCGCGTGATGTGGTTGCGGTCGGCCCGGTCGGTCGGGCTGAGGCTGACGTAGCGTGAATCGACCGCGGCGCGCATGGTCCGCTCGAGGAAGCGGTCGAGCATGCTCTTCTCGCCCTCCGGGACTGGGGGCTTGCCCAAGGGCTGCGAGACCGAGCGGACCTCGGCGACATTTGGGATCGCGACGATCCGCTGGCAGACCTTGTTGATCCGGTCGCGGCCCTCGTCCGAGCGGAAACTCAGCTTCGGGTGCTCGACCAGGACGGCCGACGGGCTCAGCTCGCCGACCGCGAAGTAGCGCTGGACAATCTGCGCGCCGATGACGCTTGCCTGGTCGGGGTTCAGGTCCGCGAGCTGGCTGTAGTTCGAACGGGTCCGCGTCCCGATGGCGGCGAACGGGATCAGCGCGAGGATGCAGAGCACCAGGATCGTCACAGGATGGCGGACGACTAGGTCGGCCACCTTGAGCCAGAAGCCCGAAAGCGGGAGCTGCTCCAGGCTCTCGCGCTCGCTGTCGGCCCCGGCCTCGTGGTGCGGCTGGCGGAACGGCCAGAAGACGGCGGCCCGGAACCAGTGCAGCGAGACCGGCGCCAGCGTCAGCGCGGCCACCAGCGCGATCGCCAGGCTCAAGGCGATCGCCGGGCCGGTGTACTGGATCTTGGCGAACGAAGAGAACCAGAGCATCCCCAGGCCGATGATCACCGTGCCGGCGCTGGCGACCAGGGCCCCGCCCACCTGGGCGATCGCCTCGCGCAAGGCGTCGTCGCGGTCGCGCCCCCGGATCAGCTCCTCGCGATAGCGCGCGATCAGGAACAGGCAGTAGTCCGTCCCCGCGCCGAACAGGACGACCGTCACGAAGATGTTCGTGATGTTGATCACCTGGAAGTGCAGGCCCGGGATCTTGGTCAGCTCGGCGATCCCCCTCATCGAGGTCCAGACCGACAGCCCGATCGTGACCAGCGGGATCGCCGCCAGCAGCGGCGAGCGATAGACGACCAGCAGGATCACCACCACCAGCAAGATCGTCGTGTTGGTCGTGTTGGCGACGCTGCTGTTCGTGGCGCTGTTCATGTCGTGGCCGACCACTGCCGACCCGGTCAAGGCCAATTTCAGGCCATCGGGCGGCTTGGGCAGGTCCTTCACGACCGCCTGGAGCCGGTCCACCGCCAGCCGCGTGGACTTGGCCAGGTACGTGCCGTTGAGCGAGGCGATCGTCAGGACCGCCTGCCCCGCGTCGTCGGGGCTTGTGCCGATCAGGCGGGGGCCGATCACCGGCGTCCGGTAATAATCGACCTTCTTGATCCCCAGCGCGCCCTCCTGCTCGCGGACCTGGTTCAGCTTCGCGACCAGTTGATCGACGAAGGCGAAGTCGGACGAGGTCAGGTGCCCTCGCCGCCGCTCGGCGATCACCACGACCTGCGAGCTCGACGCTTCGAGCGGGAACCCACGCTCGAGGAGATCCTGCCCGACCACGCTCGGCGACCCGGGCGGGAAGAACCGGACGTCGTCGTCCTTGCTGACCTGGTCCCACGGGGGCGCGACCAGGTGGAGCACACCCGAACACACTAGCCAGGCCAGAAGGACGAGCCAGCCCCGGCGGATCACCAGCTTGGCGATCGATTCAAACATGGGGGTTTGCATCCGTTGAGCAAGAACCGATCGCGCCTCTCGCGAGCCGCCGATCACCGGCGCACGGAGTCACGCGCTGTGAAGAGGGCGTAACTCACACTGTCGGAACATAATGAAACGAGCAAACCGTGTCAAAGCCAATTGTTGACGGTGGCGCTGGGCGGGCGATGGCCGACCCCCCGGAGGCGTTGTCCCGGAACCGTCTCGCGCCCTCCTTCCCTTGCCCTGTTCCGTAAGATAACCTTGAGCTGAGAGTCTGCGTGCCGGGCGGGCGTGTCCCCCGGCGCCGATCGTTCCTGTTGAGGACCGCATTTTCCGTGCCCGCTTCATCCGTTCGAGACCTGTCCCGCCAGTGGGTGGACCAACTAGCTCCTTACCGTCGCCACCGCAACGACGAGCACCGCGAGGCGCTGGTCGAGGAAGCGGCCCGCTATGTCGGTATTCGCCTGGAGAACGACCTTTTCGGCTCGAACTACTGGTCGAAGGCCCCGCTGGCCCGACGCGTGGCCGTTCTCCTATTCCTGGTCGATCGGCGCGTCGTTGTCCGCGCCGTTCAAGAAGGACAGGTCATCTACGAGCCCACCTTTGACGCCGAGGCGTGGGTCTCGGCTCAGCCTGCCCTGGTTCCCTACCTCGTCCCCACGCTCGAACTGATCGCCGCCCTGCGCCACGAGCAGGCCCGGCGCATCGGTCCTTCCCACTCCTGAGCGCAGCTTCCCCGGGTCCCCGGCGCGTCCGGCCACCGCTTGAGTTGGCCTGACGCGCGGGTTACGATGCCGCTCGACTCACCTTGGCTCCGCTCCTCTCGAACAATCTGGGGAGATCGACGACATGCGCAACGGGCAACGCCTGGCCTTGGCCGCTCCCTGGCTCGCCCTCCTGATCGCCGCGCCGGCCTCGCGCGGCGAGGGGGATGACCGGCAAGCTGTCCGGGCCACCCGCGATCCGAGAGGCCAGGTACGCTTTAGTCGGTTGAACTATATCATCATGGGTCGAGGAGGTGAACCATGAAGGACGAAGTCGCTGCCCCGAGCCGCCCGATTACCGTGCAATTCACGGTCACACTGACGGCGCTCGTCCACCCCGAGCCCGCGACCGGTGGGTTTTCTGCCGAGGTGCCGGCGTTGCCGGGCTGCTACACTCAGGGGGAGACGCTGGAGGAGGTCCAAGCCAACCTTCGTGAGGCCGCCGAGGGCTGGCTGGGCGCCGCGCATGATGAGGCCATGGACAGATTCGCTGCCGAGGGGGAGTCTTGAGTGAAGCCCATCTCCGGCAAGAGGATGTGCAAGGTCCTTGAGTCGCGAGGCTGGCGACTGGTCCGCATCTCCGGAAGCCATCACATCTACCGTCACCCCGACCCCCGACCGCAGGACCTCCATCCCGGTCCATGGCAACGCCGACCTGAAGCCCTGACCCAGCGCAACATCATGCGAGACGCCGGGCTGACCGATGCAGAGATCTGACCCCTCGGGTGCCATGCCACCCCGCCGCATTCTCTCTTCTTTGTGTTCTTCGTGCCTTTGTGATGAATTCTTCAATTTCCCGCTAGGGTGCCGCAGGCGGCCTGGATGTCGGCGCCGCCGGAGTAGCGGCGGACGACGGGCTGGCCGAGGTGGCGGGTCAAGGCGTCGCGGAAGGCCTGCAACTCCTCGGCGGTCGGCGGCTCGAAGCGGCCGGTCGGGTCGGTGATGTCGATCAGGTCGAACCGGACCGGCGAGTCGCCGACCAGGGCACCGAGGGCACGGGCGTCGTCCTCGCCGACGTTCTCGCCCCGGATGCAGACGTAGGAGAGCATGACGCGGTCACCGCGCGCCAGGGCGTGTCGGCGCGCGGCGGCCATGACCTCGGCCACGGGCGTCCGCGCCGCGACGGGGACCAGCCGCACGCGCTTCTCATCGGTGGCCGCCCCCAGGCTGATCGCGAGCCGGTAGCGGTGCCGCTCGACCGTGAACCGGTCGATCTCGGGGACCAGGCCGACGGTGCTGATCGTGATCGCCTTGGCGGCGACCGCGCCGCCGTACGAGCAGCGAAGCCACTCGGCGGCCGTCAGTACCCGGCCATAGTTGAGGAACGGCTCGCCCATCCCCATGAAGACCGCGCCCGTCACTCGCCTTCCCTGAGAACGCGCCAGGTCACGGGCCTGAACCCACTGGTCGAGGATCTCCCAGCCTGCCAGATTCCGCCGGTTTGCCATTCGGGCCGTGGTGCAGAAGACGCAGGCCATGGCGCAGCCGACCTGCGACGAGAGGCAGACGCTCACCGCTCCCGGCTTGTGGAGCGGGATGAGCACGGTCTCGACCGCGCGGCGATCCTGGGTGAGGAATCGGAGCTTCTGGAAGCCGTCGCGCGGCGAGGTGACGACGCGGTCGAGCGTCAAGCGGGGCAAGTCGCCGATCGCGTCGCCGAGCCGGCGCGGGACCTGGAAGGCGCGGCCCCAGACGGCCGGGTCGTGCACCCCTTGGCCGAGCAGGGCCGACATCAGCCGGCGCACCCCCAGGTCGTTCGCGCCGAGCCGACGCGCCTCGGCCAGGAGAGCGTCGGGGGGTAGGTCGCGCGGGTCCAGCACGCTCCGCTCCGTAAAGCTTCGAAAATGTCATCGACGATCCGGCGAATTTGTTTTAAGAGTAGCGTTCGAGGAGGGGGATCGCCAAGCCGTCCCCGACCGGGGCGCGGAACTTGCGGGAAAATCTGATTGGTGGTCGTATCAAGCCAACCTTCTCGCACGTTCGAGCGTACAGCAAGGTGAGAGGGACGCGGGTGAAGTCTCTCCCCCCTCCCCTTTCGTCCGTTTCCATGGAGTGACTCCAGGACACACGACCTGAAGGGCCTACAATTCCTTCGGCAGGCGGATGAACCTCCCACAATTCTTTCGGAGCGACGGCGATGACAACCTCGACCACGATCCCCGGCTATACCTACGGCACCGAGGCGGTCGCCAAGTCCCCGCTCACCGACGAGGACTTCGACCGGCTCAAGCAAGCCACGCTGTTCACGGAGGAGGACGTCAAGGTCCTGCGCCTGGCGAGCGAGGTCCTAGACGATCAGGTGGAGGACCTGCTCGACGTCTGGTACGGATTCGTCGCCAGCCATCCCTTCTTGGCCCACGAGTTCAGCGGCCCGGATGGGAACCCCGACCCCGACTACCTGGCCGCCGTCCGGCGTCGGTTCGGGCAGTGGGTGCGGGACACCACCAAGGCTGACTACGACCGTGCTTGGCTGGACTACCAGCACGAGATCGGCCTGCGGCACACCCCCGCCAAGAAGAACCGGACCGACGGTGTGCAGTCGGCCTCCGACCAGATACCGCTGCGCTACCTGATCGCCTTCATCGCCCCGATCACCGAGACAGTCCGGCCGTTCCTGGCGAAGAAGGGACACGTCCCAGAGCAGGTGGAGGCGATGCACCGGGCATGGACGAAGGCTGTCATCCTCCAGGTGGCGCTTTGGAGCCTCGCCTACACCGAGGGCGGCGACGCCTGACACCGCGACGCCGAACTCCCTGGCGGGCTAGGGGCCGGAGAGCCTCGCGGCCACCACAGGGGTTCGACGATGCCGAACCACAGAAATCGTACCGACCCTCAATGAGGAGATGACGGGGCGGAAGTATGCGGAAGGATTCAAGGAGAACATGAAGATCGTGTTCGACGAGATCCTCCCGAAGTGGAACTACAGGGTGATCCCGAGCGGCTCATAAAGTTAGGAAGTTATTGAATCTGCGTTCCAAAGGAGAAGAACAGGGCATGAAACGCAATACTGTCGCATGGGCGGCGCTGGTCGTGTCCACCGCGGCGCTGGTCAGCTCGCGCGGCCTGACGCACCGCCTTCCCGCCGCGCCCGCCGTCCCCGCCGAGAGCCAGAAGGCGGCCCGGGCGCTCTCCGACGCGTTCATCGCCGTCGCCGAATTCGTCAAGCCATCGGTCGTCCAGATCAGCGTCGAGCGCAAGGGGGGCGTGATCCGCATCCCCGGCCGGGGGCGCGGGAGGCCGTTCCCGGGGCCCAATGGCCCGAGGGGCCAGACCCCCAAAGACCTCGAAGAGATGCTGAAGCAGTTCAAGCGCTTCTTCGGGCCTGACTTCGACTTCGAGAAGGAGCAGTTCGGGCCGAGAGCCCAGGGGACCGGCTCGGGGTTCGTTTATGACGATAAGGGTCACATCCTGACCGACAACCACGTCGTCGAGGGGGCGGGCAAGATCACCGTCACATTCCACGACGGCGTCGAGGCCACGGCGACCATCGTCGGCACCGACCCGCAGTCCGACGTCGCCGTCATCAAGGTCGAGAACACGAACTATCGGCCGCTCCCGAGGGGGACGAGCAGCAAGCTCCGCGCAGGCGAGCTGGTCATGGCCATCGGCTCTCCTTTCGGCCTGGAACAGACGGTGACCCAGGGGATCATCTCGGCCACCGAGCGGAACGACGTCGGCATCAACGAGTATGAGTCGTTCCTCCAGACCGACGCCGCCATCAATCCGGGGAATTCGGGCGGCCCGCTGGTGGACATGGGAGGCCGGGTCGTCGGGATCAACTCGGCGATCGCCACCGGCGGCCTGCTCAGCCGGGGCAATGACGGGGTCGGCTTCGCCATCCCGATCGACCTGGCGGCCAACGTCGCCGACAAGCTGATCAAGGACGGCAAGGTCAGCCGCGCCCGGATCGGCATCGCGCTCAAGCCGCTCAGCCCGGTTCTGGCCCGGCAGTTCGGCATCGATCCCAAGACCAAGGGCGTCCTGGTCGAGGACATCGCGCCAGGGAGCCCCGCCGAGAAGGCCGGACTGAAGCCGGGCGACGTCATTACCGGCTTCAATGGCAAGCCGGTCGTCAGCGTCCCGGCGTTCCGCATGACCGTCGCCGCGTGCGAGGTCGGCAAGTCGTTCGACCTGACCTACTATCGCGACGGCAAGGAGCGGACGACCTCGATCGTCCCCGCCCCCTCTGACAAGGTCGTCTTCGAGCGGGAGCGCGAGTCGTCGAACGAGGAGCCCGAGGCGAAGACGGAGTCGGCCAAGACCTCGATCGACGACTTCGGCCTCGAAGTCCAGCCGTTGACGTCCGAACTGGCCAAGTCGCTCGGCTTTGGCGACGACGTGAAGGGGCTGCTCGTCAGCTCGGTCAAGGAGGGGAGCCCCGCCGAGGCTGCCGGCATCGAGCCGGGCACCGTCATCACCAAGGTCGTCCGCGACCATAAGCCCCAGCCGGTCTCGACCGTCAAGGACTTCCAGGACCTCGCCAGCAAGACCGACGAGTTGGCCGTCTACATCCAGTCGAGCAAGGGGACGAGCCGGTTCGTCGTCCTGAGCAAGACGAAGGACTGAGCCGCACCCGGGACGCCGGCCGCGGGAAACCAGCGAGGGGTCGGACCCCGAAGATTGCTCTTCGGGCCCGACCCCCGTGTTGTTTATCGATCAACCGGACCGACCCGAAGTCCGGGATGGGAATCAGGGAGGCAAGCGCCGAGTCGGCGGGTCGTCCTGGTGGCAAGAGTGAATATCGACCCGCGCGGGCGAGAAGTTCGAACAAAAAGCGGACGACCTCCCGCCAGGCTCGTGGCGGCTGTCTTCCTGGTCGAGCACGGCCCGCACGCAGGCGTTTCCGGTCGTGCCACGGGATTGACACTTTTTGTTTAACAATGGGCTGAAACCCAGTTCGGGAGCCGCTCTCGTGCCGACCTGGCTCGTTTGTTGCAATAAATTCCAGCTCTTTAGTTTACGCCGACACAAATGGTCCGGAGACGTCGCACGGGCTCGTTGCTTCGAACAAACCGAATCACCCCGCGTCGCGATGTCACCGCACGAATAATGGGGATGATCGGGGGCGCGGCGGCGATGAGATCTCAGGAGGGTGACATCCTCGACACGGACTGAACCCAGCCTTCGACGCGACCGGAAAACCGGCCCGCGCCAAGGTGCGTCCCGGCGGTCCGCTCGGTATATTAGAAGGGTGGGGGCGTGAGGCTCCCGCCGGAATATTCAATTTGATTTGATCGGTCCCGCCACCGGCTGGTGGCGCCTCGGCCTTCGGTTTCGCCCAGGATTCTTGCCGCGATGCTCGACCACACGTTCAACCCCGAACCGGCGGAGGATTTCGACCTGGAGGTCGCTTCGCGCGTCCGAGGTCTCCCCCCGTACCTGTTCGGCAAGATCAACGAGCTGAAATACCGGAAGCGCCGCGCCGGGATCGACGTGATCGACCTGGGCATGGGCAACCCGACCGACCCGCCCGAGCCCTGGGTCATCGACAAGCTCTGCGAGGCGGCACGCGACGCGCGGAACCACCGCTACAGCGTCGCGTCGGGCCTCTACAACCTCCGTCGCGAGGTCGCCGCCAAGTACGAGACGCGGTTCGGCGTCGGCCTCGACCCGGACCACGAGGTCGTGGCCACAATCGGCTCGAAGGAAGGGTTCAGCCACATGTGCCTGGCCTTGCTCGGCCCCGGCGACACGGCGCTGGTGCCCGCCCCGAGCTTCCCGATCCACGTCCACGCCGTCGCTCTGGCCTCGGCCAACGTCATCGCGCTCGACGTGCGCGACTCGCACGCCTTTCTCGCGAACATCGCGCGGGTCTGCGAGAGCCTCTTCCCCAGGCCCAAGATCGTCATCCTGAACTATCCGCACAACCCGACCACGGCGGTTGTCGAGAAGCCGTTCCTCGAGGAGGTCGTGGCGATGGCCAAGAAGTACCGCTTCTTCGTCATCCACGACTTCGCCTACGGCGACATCAGCTTCGATGGCTGGCAGCATCCCAGCTTCCTCTCGGTCCCCGGCGCCAAGGATGTGGGGTGCGAGTTCACCACGATGTCCAAGGGCTACAACATGGCCGGGTGGCGGGTCGGCTTCGCGGCCGGCAACCGCCAGATGCTCAACGCCCTGAAGGCGATCAAGGGCTATTACGACTACGGCCTGTTTCAGGCCGTCCAGATCGCCGCGATCGTCGCCCTGCGGCATGGCGAGCCGGGGCGGCTGGCACAGGTGGCCGAATACCAGCAGCGCCGGGATGTCCTGGTCGATGGCCTGAACCGGCTCGGATGGAAGGTCGAGCGGCCCCGGGCCAGCATGTTCGTCTGGGCACCGATCCCCGAGCTCTGGCGGTCGAGGATGGGCTCGATCGACTTCGCCATGAAGCTGCTCGAGGAAGCCGAGGTCGCCGTCAGCCCTGGCCGAGGCTTCGGCGAGACCGGCGAGGGCTACCTCCGCCTCGCCTTGGTCGAGAACGAGCAGCGCCTCCGGCAGGCGGTCCGCCAGATCGGCCGCTGCCTGAAGATGGAAAAGGCCGTCAACTGACCGTATCCGTCCCGTCTCGCCTGGCGTGAAGGGAGGCCGTCCCATGGTCGTATGCGCCTATTGCGAACGCCCCCTGATCTGCGAAGGCTGTCAGACCCTTTACACCCCCCCATCTCGGGAGCAGTACGAGGCGCTCTCCCAGGCCGAGGACGTCATCCTCTGCCCCGTCTGCGAACAAGTTCTCGTCTGCCACTGGTGCAAGACGCCCTACGACGGCTCGGCCGAGGACGAGACCCTGGAGGATTGAAGAGGACACCACGAAGGGATGAAGAGAATGCCCTATGAAAAATTGCAAATATTAAATAAGAAGATTTGTTTATATATTTAATATTCGCAATTTTTCATAAGATATCTCCATCGATGCATCCTCCGTGGTGAATCTCATCTTTCATTCGCGTCCGGCGGGGCGGTTCTGGGCCTCTTGGGAGGGGGCGTTGGCGGGCGAGCGCGGCGGGGGCGACTGGTCGAGCCGGCCGAAGATCATCCGGCCGGCGCTGGTCTGAAGGACGCTCGTGACGGTGAGCCGGACGGTCTCGCCCAGGTGGTAGGCCCCCTGCTCGGTGACGACCATCGTGCCGTCGTCGAGGTAGCCGACCCCCTGCCCCGGCTCCTCGCCGCGCTTGATGAGCTTGACGGTCAGACCCTCGCCGGGCAGGACGATCGGCTTCATGGCGTTGGCCAGGTCGTTCAGGTTGATGACCTCGACCCCCTGGAGCCGGGCGATCTTGTTGAGGTTGTAGTCGTTGGTGACGACTTTGCCACCCAGGCTCTTGGCCAGCACGACGAGGCGCTGATCGACCTCACGGATGCCGGCCAGCTCGGGGAGGTCGACGTCGTGGACCTTGACCTCGATGCCGGCCGATTTCTGGAGCCGGTTGAGGATGTCGAGCCCGCGGCGCCCTCGGTTGCGGCGGAGCTTGTCGGAGCTGTCAGCGATCCCCTGGAGTTCCTGGAGGACGAAGCGGGGGACGACCAAGGGCTGGTCGATGATCCGGGTCTCGGCGACGTCGGCGATCCGGCCGTCGATGACGACCGAGGTGTCGAGCACGAGCGGCCGCACCCCCTTGACCTCCTTGGAGAACTCCATGTACGGAATGATGAACCGGAAGTCATCCTTGGTCTGGAGCAGCGTGCTGACGCAGAGGTAACAGATGAAGATCATCAGCAGCCCGGACATCGCTTTGCGGACCTCCTCGCGCATGAACAGGACGAGCGTCGGCTCGACGGCGCTCTGGACGAGGTCGCTGAGGATCAGCCCGACGATGACACCGAAGTAGATGGCCGAGATCGTCTGGATTCGCTTGCGCGGGGTCATCAGGTCGGCCACGAGGATGACGACGGCCGCGATCAGCACCCCGACGAAGACGAGGTAAGGATTGGCGATCTGATGCTCGCCGACGATTCGCGAGATCCGGACGCCCAAGCCGGCGACCACCAGTACGAACATGGCCCGGATCAGGAGCAACAGCATGGCCAAGAACCTTTCCAGCGTCGCCGAGGGCTCGATGGAGTGCCGCCCTCGGCGGGCGTGGTGAACAGAACAAGCGCCGGGCGAGGCCCGGCATCCCTCAGAGGTCGCTCGCGCGCTCGCCGGACAGCTCCGCCGTGAACCGGTCGTAGAACTCGAGCAGACTCTCGATGATCACCTTCGTCTGGCCGAGCACCGGCATGAAGTTGGTGTCGCCATCCCAGCGCGGAACGATGTGCCAGTGGAGGTGTCCGGGCAAGCCCGCACCCGCCGATTTCCCCTGGTTCAAGCCGATGTTGTAACCCTGCGGCCGAAGCATTCGGTCGAGCACGCCCACCACGCGCTGGACGGTCTCGACCGGCTCGGTCAGGTCGGCCCCCTGGAACTCGCCGAGCGTCCCGCGATGGACCAAGGGGGCGACCAGCAGATGGCCGTTGTTGTAGGGATAACGGTTCAGGACTACGATCGAGCGCGCGCGGCGCCAGACCAGCAGGTTGCCCCGGTCGTCGATCCCCGCGATCCCCCGGCAGAGGAAGCAGCCAAGATCGGCCTCCGCGTACTCCGAGGAGTCTCGGATGTACTGGGCGCGCCAGGGGGCCCAAAGCCGATCCATGAAGCCGATCCTCCGGAACCAAGAAGGCGACCACTCCTCCGCGCGGCGGCCGCGGTACCCACATAGTGCACCGCTCCTCTCGCCTTAGTTGACCGATGATACCACGCTGGCTTCGGCTTGTCGCGATCTCAGTCCTTTTTTCCCGAAAGCCGAACGAGCCGGTCCCCGCGACCGGAACCGTTGGATGTCCTGCGGGCGGCTTGTCCCGGCGGCGCTGGGGCCACCGCGCGCAAGCGACCATCGATTTCCAAAGGGCAGGAGCCGGCGTTCCCAGACGGGATAGAAACGAGCCCAGGCGCGACCGAAGATCTGGTCGCGGGGGACGAGCACCAGGCGTCCCGAGGAGGACCCACACGTGGAGCCGACCTCGGGATCGACCAGCACGTGCCCCTCAGGGACCGTGTAGGCGAGTTTGACAGCCGGCAGGCTGGAATGGATCGGGGCGCCGGAGCGGAGCGGCTCGCCGGCGAGTTGGAGTTCGCCCCCCGACCACTCCAGCTCGGCGCCGGGACCCGCCACGACCCGGCGACCCGGGGTTCGCCCCAGGGCGAGGTCCGCAGCCAGACCCAGTCGCCCCGGTTCGGTTCGCGGTCATGGTAGGCCCAGCAGTTGACCAGGTCGCCGTCGAGTGCCGAGCCCCCCTGCATCCCCGGCCAGGCCACGAGCGTCGCCAGCATCAGTGCCGGCGCGTAGACTCCCAGCGCCAGCCCCCCC
>JBKOZB010000025.1:0-6037 GCA_046744225.1 Planctomycetota bacterium
CCGATCGAGAGGAAGATCGGCTTGTTCTCGGCCTTGGCCTTGGCGAACGCCTCCGGTCCCCAGGGATACCAGTCCACCGGGTTGTGGGCGTGGAGCAGCAAATACGGGCTCGTCTCCCTGGCGAGCCGGTTGGCGGGCTGCTTCGGCTCGGGCCCGGCCGCGGCGGAAGCGGCCATCGAAACCGTCAGCACCACGACCAGCCGGGCTGCGGAGGGGGATCGTTGCATCGCGGTCTCCTTCGCCTCAGGGGGCGCCATCGCCGGCCTCGGGCGCCTGGCCGAGCCGACCCTCCGTGCGTCCTGATTCTACGCGAGGACGGTCCGCGAAACCAACCGACCCCCGACAGGCTCAGTCGTCGTCGCGCCGGGATTGCTGAAGGGATCGCCAGGAGAACTCGCCGGCCGTCCGGGCGAGGATGCGCTCCTGGCCGTGTTGGTCCTGGAAGGTGGCGACGCGCATCAGGGGCGGGGCGTCGTCGGGCCAGTTCTCGAAATCGGGGGCGAGCATCAGGACGTACTTCGGCCAGGCTGTGCGCTGGAAGCCGAGCACCCGGGGATGCGCCAGGGGGCGGAACGGGTGGCCGGTCGCGAAGGCGAGGTCGGCCGGCCAGGCGTTGAGAGTGTAGATCGGCCAGTGTGGCACGACCCACTGCCCGATCGCGCGGCCCCAAGGCCCCTGGCTGAAGCGGTAGTTCCACTCGGGGATGAGGTAGCCGTAATGCGCGACCTTGAGCCCGATCGCGACCGCGATCAGCGCGAGGAGCGAGCGCCGGGCATCGCCCTTGAGCACTGCGACCAGGCCGACCAGGGCCGTCGGCAACGCCAGGGCGATCAGCAGGATCGAGAGGCCGCGATAATACGGCACCGCGCCGGCCACGTAGATCCCCCCCGCGATGACCAGGACCACCCAGAGCCCGACGACCAGCGCGGACAGAGCCAGACAGGAGCGACGCGCAGTGGCCGAGACCGAGCCGACCCAGGCGCGATCGGCGCACGCGGCGGCGGTCACCGCCAGGCCGGCCAGCGCGGCGACTCGCGCGGCCGGCGCCAGGCCCGGGACGACCGTCCCGACCAGCAGGCCCACTCCCGCCACCTGAAGCCAGCCGAGCACCGCGCGCCGACCCGGCTCGGGCCAGCCGTCGCGCACCGACGGGCTGAGCGCCAAGGCCGCGAGCGGGCTCCACGGCAGGCCGAGCGCCAGGACACCCACCGCCATCCGCCAGGCCATTGGCTGCTTCAAGGGCCAGGCGAGGGCCGCGCCCCAGACCTCGGGGGCGATACAAAGGGCCCAGATCGACCACACCACCATCATCAGTGGGGGCAGGATCAGCCCGATGGGCCGGATTTCGTCGCGCCGGACCAGCACAATCGTCGTCAGCGCCAGCAAGACCAACGGGGGCCAGCCGGCCGCGAGGAAGGCCAAGGCCGCCCAGAGCCCCGCGCCCCAGCCTGCCCGCCGGCCGACGAGCCGGTCGAGCGCCCCGACCGTCGCGAGTCCCGCGATCAGGTCGAGCCCGGCCCCGGCCGAGCGGTCGATCAGCGCCACGCTGCCGAACCAGGACAGGGCGACGAGCAGGCCGGCCCGCGCCCCCAGCGTCGTGGACAGGCGTCGCGAGAGGATCAGGCCGATCGTCAGCCCAGCGATCGCCGCCGGCCATCGGACCGAAGCGGCGGTCGGCGTCCCGCCCTCGCCCCAGGCCCAGACCCGGCTCAACACGACCGGCGCCGGCCAGACCGACGGCTCCCAGCCGCCGCTGACCCGACCGAGCGGTCCGAGTGGCTCGCCGGCCGCGATCCCGATCCGGGCCTCAACCTCGCCCAAGTCGAGGTTCCCCCCGCCGATCAGGACGAACCCAGCCGCCAGCACGGTCCAGACCACCGCGGGCCAGAACCAGGATGGGACTCGTGCCGGACCTGGAAGGTCGGCCCGGAGCCG
This sequence comes from Planctomycetota bacterium, assembly GCA_046744225.1. Lineage (GTDB taxonomy): Bacteria > Planctomycetota > Planctomycetia > Isosphaerales > Isosphaeraceae > JBKOZB01. Next base: position 1,936 of record JBKOZB010000025.1, read on the forward strand.
GGCCCCCGGCCGCGCGACCGAGATGGATTCAGCGGACATCGGCCGCCCCCCTCTCTTGCCCTTGCGCCACCGGCTTCGACGCGAGATTGCGGTCCCAGGTGATCGCCGGCTCGAACAGGTCTTGCCCCGGCTTCGCCTTGACCATGCCATAGACGTAGCCAGGGAGCCACCCCTCACGGTAGGACTGCCGGCGCATTTCGGCGGCGACGTCCTGGATGGTCCAGCCGTCGCGCTCGAACCGATAGAGCGCCACGGCCGCGCCGGTGCGGCAGGTCCCCCGGGCGCAGTGGATCAGGACCGGCCGACGCTCGGGGTCGTCGCACGCCTTGAGGACCGCGCGGAACTGCGCCTCCTGGCCGAAGCCGTCGCCGGGCATCGGTAGGTTCATGAAATCGACCTGGAGCCGATGCGCCAGCGCCCGCTCGGCCTCGACCCCCTCGCCCGGAATCTGGAAGTTGATGACCGTCCGGATGCCGTAGTGCTTAACGACATGGGCGAACTGGTTGGGGTTGAGCTGGCCGCTTCGGTAGAGGATGCCGTGCTTGACGACGTCGAAGTGGTCCAGGACCAGCCGGTTGCGCCGGGTCTCGACGGTCAGCCAGATGGCCACCGCTGCGACCGTGACGACCGCGAGGGCAAGGGCAGTGCGCATCGGGTTCCATCCCGCGCCGGGAAGTGAGAAGTGAGAGGACCATCCGTTATGACTGGGGGATCGTAGGGGAGAACCGTGGGAGGGTCAACCCGAATCGACCGGGCACTGCCGCGGGGCGTCTTGTCCGGCTCCGAGTCTCGGGCTACGATGATGGAGAAATTCCTTGCGCGGTCATGACGACCCGCGGTCTTCGAGGCACGGGCTTATCGCAATGCGTATCGCTCCCTCCCGACCACTGCCCCTGTCGGGCTGCGCGCTGGTCGTGGCGGCACTGATCGGCTTCGTCTTCGTCATCCCCCGTCCTGCGCACTCGGCCGACGCCAAGCCGGCGAAGAAGGACAGCAACCCCCGGATCAAGCCCAAGGAGGTCACACTGACCCCCTCGGTCAAGCCGACCGAGGCCCGCGCCGGCGAGACCGTGACGTACCAGGTCTCGGCCAAGCTCGATCCCGGCTGGCACATCTACACCTACACCAAGGAGCCCCAGGGCCAGGGTCCGCGCAACACCACGTTCGACTTCTTCGACACCGCCGGCCTGAAGCCCGCCGGCGACTGGACCGCCTCGAAAAAAGCGCTCAGCAAGAAAGAGCCCGCGTTCGACAACCTGGTCGTCGAGTCGTACGAGGACGAGGTGACCTGGAGCATCCCGCTCCTGATCCCGCCCGGCACCGAGCCGAGCAAGAAGACACTCCGCTGTCAGGTGGGCTATCAGATCTGCGACGCCTCGCGATGCAAGATCCCCGGCCAGTGGACGCTCCCCGACGTTGTGCTGACGGTCCTCCCCGGCGGAGCGGCGGCCGGCGCGCCGGTGGTTGAGGTGGTCAAGCCCACACCGGCGGTTCCGGCCTCGTCCACGTCATCGACGGGACAGGTCAGCGAGGTCGCGAAAAAGGCGCAGTTGGGCCTCTGGCCCTTCCTCCTCTGCTCGGCGCTCGGCGGGCTGGGGGCGCTGGTCATGCCGTGCGTCTGGCCGATGGTTCCGATCACAGTCAACTTCTTCGTCAAGCAGGGGCACGCGAACAAGGGGAAGACGACCGGGCTGGCGATCACCTACTGCCTGGCGATCATCGGCATCTTCACGTCTTTCGGCGTGCTCTGCTCGTTCTTCTTCTCGGCCGCGGCGCTCCAGAATCTGGCCAACAACGGCTGGCTGAACGCCTTCATCGCCGTGCTCTTCCTGGCGTTCGGCCTGAGCCTGCTCGGCCTGTTCGAGATCCGCCTGCCGAATTTCCTGCTCAACGCCTCGGCGCAAGGCGAGAGCCGAGGGGGGCTGGTCGGTGTCATCTTCATGGCGATGACGCTGACGATCACGTCGTTCACCTGCACCTTCCCGGTTGTCGGCGGCCTGATCGTGATGGCGGCCGGCGGGCAGTTCTTCTATCCAATCGTCGGCCTGGCCACCTTCTCGACCGTGCTGGCCCTGCCGTTCTTCCTGCTGGCGCTGTCGCCGGGCCTGCTGTCGAAAATGCCCCGGAGCGGTGACTGGATGAACGCGGTCAAGGTCGTCGGCGGCCTGATCGAGATCGGCGCGGCGTTCAAGTTCGTCAACACCGCCGAGATCGGTTTCGGCGCGCTGCCGAAGGACGCCTGGTTTGATGCGCAGGTCGTCCTGACGATCTGGGTCGTGCTGGCCCTCGTCTGCGGCGTCTATCTGCTCGGCCTCTTCCGTACCGACCACGACCACGATGAAGCCAAAGTCGGCCCCGGCCGTCTCTTGATCGGCACGCTCCTGCTGATTCTGGCGCTGTTCCTGGCCCCCGCGCTGTTCGGCCGGCCGCCGCAGAGCAAGATCTGGTACTGGATCGTGGGCATCCTTCCCGCCGACGTCCAGGAATTGAACCCGGTCGGCGCGGTCGCCGGCCCGGCGGGCGAATCCGGGGAAGTCCCGGCCGTCTCCAAAGATCCCGAGCAGGCCGAGCGCGAGCAGACGAACTTCCACGGCGTCGCCTGGGGCATGAGCTATGACGCCGCGCGCGAGAAGGCCAAGACCGAGAACCGGCCGATTCTCATCGACTTCACCGGCGTCAACTGCGCCAACTGCCGGACGATGGAACAGGGCGTGATGCCCCTGCCCGAGGTCGTCAAACTCCTCAAGAAGTTCATCACGGTCCAGCTCTACACCGACATCGTCCCAATCGGCTCGCTCAATATGGACCAACGTCTGGAGTTGGCGGAGAAGAACCAGAAACTGCTTGTCGACCTGACCCAGGATAATGCCAACCCGTTTTACGTCGCCATCACACCCGACGGCCAGATCCTCGATTCAATCAACGGCGCCCGCTCGGCTTCGGTCTTCATCGATTTCCTCAACCGCGCCCTGAACAAACACCAAGGCCCGGGTCAGGTCGCCCAGATCGCGCCGGCACACTAATCTCTCGCTGCCTGACTGACACTTCTTGTTAAACATTCCGGCGATCGTCGGGATGCAATCCGCGCCGACGGCCGCTATGGTATTTTAATATAAGTTGCTATTTATGAAGAACTTGCGTCGATTATTCCGGACCTGGTTTCGGCGCGCGTAGGTCCGTTGCCGAACGAGCCATCATGCCGCGGTGCGGCATCCCGACCGATGAAAATGAGTGGTTATATGCATGGTTGGTTCTTCCAGGGAGCTTTTTTCCTCGCACCTGAATCGCCCGTCGTTGCATCGTCACGCGCGGGATGGGTGAACGGACGGAGGCGCGACGGGGATAATAAAAAAGGAGGCTCCTGTTGGGGATCTGGTGGTCACCCCTGGACTCCCTGTCAGGCGGGACCCAGGCACTCACCGGGTGGGGCCGACTTCAGTCGGCCCACTTCCTGATCAGGACTATGGTTCGGGCCGACTTTAGTCGGCCCCACCCGGAACCACCCGCCCCAGGCGGTCGGGACACGCGAAGCGGGCCACCAGGAACCCGACAGGAGCCAAAAAGGAAAAGCGTTCGGTTCGTGGTGGACTCAGACCTTGGAATGCGAATCCAGCCGGAACCCGGCATGACCCTTCACTTCTTCGGCACTCGAAGGCACTCGAAGGATCCCCGCTCTCCCTAGGATGACAACGGGAGGTGTGACACTTCCGTGTCACTCGTGTCCCCTTCGTGGAACGGCACCCGAGGTTTTCGGCATTCTGGCGACCCCAAGTTCTTTTGTATCTTGTCATTCCAGTATTGTTTACCGACCGACCCAGGGGTGCGGTCCGCGGCCGTGCGATACCCACCATTGATCCCTGACCGTTTGAGAATCGCTGAGTCATGTCCTAAACCCGTCTTCTACAGTAATTTTCGTAAGTTTTATTGCTTCAAGGACTTAAGGAATCGATCGTAGGCTTGTCTAAGACATCCTAAATTGCTGCTAACCAATCTCTTACGTCAATTTCGTGGCACTATGCGCCACAAGTCCTTTTGGCTCATGTCGGGCAACTGGTGGAGCAACCGCGACCTTTGCTATCGATCGAGCGGATCTCCTTGTCAC
>JBKOZB010000243.1:0-2201 GCA_046744225.1 Planctomycetota bacterium
ACGCTACGAAAACTCCGAGGTTCTGAGCCGCTTTCGGGCTCCATCAAGCCCGTTCCGGCCATCTTTTCTTCGCCTTCCGCCCCTTCTGCGAAATGGCGGCCGCCACTTTGCGGCTGGTGTCGCGAGTGTTGGGTTTGGGCCTTCTGGTCGACCACAGCGAAGGCCACCGGAAGGTCCTGGAGTGGGTCGGTGGCCAAAAGCAACGTCGTTTTCCCGAGGTGCAACTCATCGACGCAGAGCGTACCGCTGAAGTGCTCCAAGACCCAGCGGCGATGATCGGCCAGGTCGACCTGCCTGGCCAGCCAGTCCAGGCAGTCGTAGACGAAGCCGTCGGAGAGGTCCAAGAGGAAGTCCCGGCGCATCGAGGCGATGACCCGCTCGACGCTCATGCCATCGTCGAGGATGCGGTCGAGCACCGCCCGGCGGACGGTGTTGTCGTACCGGGCCCTCGGCTCGATGCCCGGCGGCGTGGTGCGAAACGTGACGCAACAGCCGCAACAGGCCCGGTACTCGCCGTAGGTGACATCGAGGAAGACGACCTGCTTGTAAGCCAGGCTTCGGACCCAGCGGTGGTGGGTTGCCTTGCGCCGGGCCAGTTTGCCGCAGGTCGGACACGGGGCTTGGCTGGGGGCGTAGCGGACGGGTAGGGTGTGGACGTGGGGACCATTGGTCTCCATGGCCTGCGTGCTCCAGTGGGCTTGGTATGCACCCACCAGCACGCAGGCCGTAACTCTTTACGTCAAGAGCGTCTCAAGTCAGTCGGGATCGGCGAGAAGTGTCGAAAAAACCGAAGTACAAGCAGAGCAGGAAGAAGATGAAATGGGGGATGGAGCGCGCGCCACTAATCTCTGGCGTGAAGACAAAGTTCGTACCCAAGAGAGGCACCGACACTTTCGCGAAATAGAGATAGAGTTGGATTCCCCAACTGACAAAGAACGCGCCTGCCAAGAATTTACGGAATTCTCTGAAACGGTACGCGAGGTAGATTGTCGCCAAGCCCCAAACGACGGCTGCAGTTAGCAGAACGTACAGCATTGCCCTTGCTTCTGATAATCAGTGGTACCAGCACGATCCAGGCCGCAGAAGAGGGATCAGCTTGAGCTGGACGCGCTAAACAAATACGTCCGTAACAAGCATCAGGACTGGTTGCTCCCTGGGCTGGGCATGGACAGGATCAACCGCGCCACCTGTTCCGGCTCATCCAACTGGACGAAGTGTCGAGCACCCGGGATCAGGAACAATTCCGACCCCGGCAGGAACTCATGGAACGTCCGGGCGACACCGCTATTCAGGGTATAATCGGCGTCGCCGAAGATAATCCGGACCGGGCGCTGGAACTCCCGCAGCCTGGGGACCTTTTCTGTGTGCGACCGGACCATGGGCAAGAGGTCTTCGTTCAAGCGAAAGAAGGCAGGGCGGGCACTCGGCGTGGCGTCGAACTGCTGATACAGCAGCGGCACGAACTCACGCCGGACGTCCGCGTCTCGGATGAACCTCCCCACCTGCCACCAATACATGCGACGGAAGACCCAATTGCCGAACAGCTGCGACACAGGCCTCGCGACGCTTCGGACCACGGGCGTGGAGAAGAGCCAGATCGCCTCCGGCCGCCGGAGCGTCGGCATTTCGCAGTAGTACGTGTTCAACAACACCAGCCCGGCCACGCGCTCGGGGTGGTCGAGTGCCCAGTCGATGGCCGGTGGGCCCGAGGCGTCGTGCGCGACGAGGATGACTTGCTCAAGCCCCAGTTGGGTGATGACGGCATCCAGGTCACCGACTTGATTGGCGGTGGTATAAGGATAGCCCGCTGGCTTGTCCGATCGGCCCCACCCAAGAAAATCAAAGAGAACGACTCGGCGTGGCGGCGAGACGTAAGGAACCAGACGGTCATAGAGGTGTAAGTTGTCCGGGAACCCGTGCATGAGAAGGATCGCCGGTCCCGCCCCCGGGTGGTCCCGGACGTGGATCCGGTGTTGGTCACGCCGCACCATGGTCACTTGGTAGGCCATCACCCCCTCCGGAGGGAATGTCACCTCAGCCGGGATTTCCCGGATGAACGTCGACCTCGGCGCGCCCCCCATCATACCCGTTTCATCGGTCAGACTTCCTCCAGCCACTGGCGAATCCGCTGGTCGATGCCGTCTCTCACTTGACGGAAGACCTGGAGCCGCTCCGCTTCGTCCCCGGTCGCCTGGGCAGGG
>JBKOZB010000132.1:0-5421 GCA_046744225.1 Planctomycetota bacterium
CGCCGCCAAGCAGGCGCTGGAGCGGTCGGGCCTCTGGGCGAGCGTCGAGCCGAAGCTCGTGCAGGCCGAGACGGTGCGTCAGGCGTTGCAGTTCGTCGAGACCGGCAACGCCGAGGCCGGGTTCGTCAGCCACGCCAACGCCCGGGCGGCCAAGGTGCGCGTCATCGAGGTCGATCCCAAGCATTACGAGCCGATCGTGCAAGCCCTCGGAGTCGTCGCACGCTCGAAGCGTGCCGACGACGCCGAAGCATTCGCCCGGTTCGTGCTCGGCCACGAGGGTCAGAAGGCCCTGGCGGTGTTAGGGTTCAAGCCACCGGAGGAGAGTGGGGTTGTCCAATGAAAAATGAGAGATAACAAATGGATGTGACAACGGATTGCCTCTCGTCCTCACGTTCCGCGTGGGAATGCAGTCTTGGTCGCTCTGCGTCCGTGTCTGAGGCCTATGAAGAGACGCGGAGCGTCGCAGACAGCATTCCCAAGCGGAGCTTGGGGACGAGGGAAAAATGACCGGTGGCGACGTGCCGCAACCATGATCCCGGATCATGCCTTCTGACGAGCGACTGCTGATCACTTTGGCGTAGTCGCTCTCATACGTGATCTGCCTACTCTCGATGATGCACGACCTGGCCCCGCTCTGGCTCTCGCTCCGGGTCGCGACGCTCGCGGCGACGCTCGACGTCGCGCTCGGGGTCCCGCTGGCGCTCTTGCTGGCGCGGGGGCGGTTCGCGGGGAAGGGGCTTCTAGCGGGGATGCTGGTGCTGCCGCTGGTCCTGCCGCCGACGGTGCTGGGCTATTACCTGCTCCAGCTTCTGGGGCGGCGGGCGTGGCTCGGGCTCTGGCTGGAGCGGGCGTGGGGGGTGACGATCGTTTTTCACTGGTCGGGGGCGGTGCTGGCGTCGGCGGTGGCGGCGTTCCCGCTCTTCTTGCTCCCGGCGCGGGGGGCGTTCGAGGGGGTGGACCCGGGGCTGGAAGATGCGGCGCGGCTCTTGGGGCGGGGCGAGTGGTCGGTCTTCCTCGCGGTGACGGTCCCGCTGGCCTGGCGCGGGCTGGCGGCCGGGGCGGTGCTCGCCTTCACCCGCGCCTTGGGCGATTTCGGCGCGACACTGATGGTGGCCGGCGACATCCCCGGCCTGACCCGGACCGCCTCGCTCGCGATCTATGATGCCGTGCAGGTGGGCGACGCGCCCCGCGCCGGTTGGCTGACGTTCTGGATCTCGCTCGTCTCGGTCGCGGCCTTGTGGCTGGTCCAGCACACCTTGCCCGAGCGGAGGCCGGGGCGTTGAGCACGGGCGCGGCCGACGAGTTCGCCCTGGAGGTCCGCCTGGCGCGGCGCATCCATCCAGGGCTGACGCTCGACGTGGTGCTCGGATTGAAGCGCGAGTGCGGGGTCGTGTTCGGGCCGTCGGGGTCAGGGAAGACGAGCTTGCTCCACCTGATCGCCGGGCTGGCGACTCCCGACCGAGGGTTCGTCCGGCTCGATGGCGAGGCCCTGTTCGACGCCGAGGCCGGAGTCAATCGCCCGCTCCGGACGCGCCGGGTCGGCATGATCTTCCAGGACGACCTGCTCTTTCCTCACCTGAGCGTGGCGGAGAACATCCGGTTCGGGCTGAAAGGGCGTCCGCGCGCCGAGGCCGAGGCGCGGCAGGCTGAGGTCGCGGCGCTCTGCGGGATCGAGGGGCTGCTCGACCGCCGGCCGGCGACGCTCTCGGGGGGCGAGCGGCAGCGCGTCGGGCTGGCCCGGGCGCTCGCCCCGCGCCCCCGGCTCTTGCTCTGCGATGAGCCGGTCTCGGCGCTCGACCTGGAGAACCGGCACGCCCTGATCGCGCGCCTCCGCGCCGTCCAGCGGGCCGAGGGGCTCCCCGTGCTCTACGTCACCCACAGCCCGGCCGAGGCGATCGCGCTGGGGGATTGCCTGTTTCTCCTCTCCGGCGGTCGGATCGTCGATCAGGGAACGCCGCTCGACGTGCTGGCCGCCCCCCGGCGCGGCTCGCCCGCCCGATTGACCGGCCTGCGCAACGTCTTCTCGGCGCGGGTCGAGGGGCACGCCGCCGACGGCGGCGAGACGCGGCTCCGTCTCCGCGACGGCCCGGTTCTGGTCGTCCCATTCCAGCCCGACCACTCCCCCGGCTCCGACCTGGCCGTCGCGGTCCGGACCGACGACGTGCTGCTCGCGCGGGGGCCGATCCAGGGGCTCAGCGCCCGGAATATCATCGCCGGATCGGTCGAGCGCGTCGTCGCGCACGGCGCCGAGGCCGAGGTCGTGGTCCGCACCGGGGGCATCACCTGGATCGTCAGCGTCGTCGCCCCGGCCGTCGCCGCCCTCGAATTGGCCCCTGGCGCCGACGTGCGCCTGGTCGTCAAGGCCCGGAGCTGCCACGTCCTCGAAGACGACCCGGACCGCGCGTGACGTGCAGGACCGCCCCGCCCGGCGTGGCGCGTCGCCATCGGGCAACCTCCGAACGTCAATCCACGCACGCTATTCTCTTTCGAAGCCTAGAGTCGAACAGAGCCAACGTTCCGGCCCGATTTTGAACCCCCCTCGCAGGATTCGCACCGCATGCTTGGCACCGAGGCCACGATCGCACGCTCTGCACGCCCGGCCGCGCCGTCTCGGCGCTTCCTGCGCCTGGTCCGGCCGTGGAGGACCGATCGCCTCGCCTCGCCCACCACCGAGCCCACATCTTTTGCGTTCAACTTCGGCAACGAGCCGACGGCCGACTTCGCCCCGCGTGACGCGCTCGCGGCGGGGAGCGACCGGTTTGCGTCCGGCCTGGTCGTCGAACTCGTGCCGCCGCTGCAAGCGCGGCTCCGCGCGGCCGCGGGGCTGCTCTTCCTGATGCTCGGGCTCCTGTTCGTCCGGAATCTGCTCCTGCCGGCGTGCGACGTCCCGTTGCGGGTGATCCATGCCGGGGCGTTGGTGGGTCTCGGGATCGGCCTGATGTGTCTCTCGCACCGGTGGGTACCCTCGCACCGAGTGCTGCGCGGGATCGAGCTGGCGGTCTTCGGGCTCGCCGTCGCCTTCTTCGCGACGGCGCAGTATCGGCTGATGCTCCTTCGGCTCCAGCAGGACGACCCGGCGTGGGCCCTGGTGGCGATGAAGGGCGGTGTGCTCGCGGCGTGCGCCGTGATGGCGATCTATGGCCTGTTCATCCCGAACGGCTGGCGGCGGGCCGTGCTGGTCGTCACGCCGATGGCGCTGATGCCCTTGGCAGTCGTTCTGATGTTGCTCCCGCGTCATCCCGCATTGGGAACGGTCGTCGGGAGGGCGGCGAACGTCGAGCAGGCGAGCGACGACGCCCTGATGCTCCTGTTCAGCGCGATCGCGTCGATCGTCGGGACACACCGGCGCGGCGGGTGCCGCGCCGAGGGGGCCGAAGCTTGCTCGCTCGGCCCCTACCAGCTCCGCGAGCGGATCGGCACGGGGGGGATGGGCGAGGTCTACCTGGCCGAGCACCAGCTCTTGAAGCGCCTCTGCGCTATCAAGCTGATCCATCCTGGCCGCGCCGCCGAGCCCCAGGTCCTGGCCCGGTTCGAGCGCGAGGTCCGCGCTACCGCACGGCTGTCGCACCCGAACACGATTGAGATCTACGACTACGGCCGGACCGAGGACGGGACGCTCTATTACGTCATGGAATATCTACCCGGTTTGAACCTCGCCGAGCTGGTCGAGCGGTACGGCCCGCTCCCCCCCGGCCGGGCCATCCACCTGCTTCGGCAAGCCTGCCAGGCGCTCCTCGAAGCGCACGCCGAGGGGCTGATCCACCGCGACATCAAGCCGGCCAACATCTTCGCCGCGTACCGGGGCGGCCGGTACGACGTGGCCAAGCTCCTCGACTTCGGCCTGGTCAAGCCTCTGCCCGGGATCCAGGAGGCACCGGTCCAGGTCTCGCAGGACCACGTGATCACCGGCTCGCCGCTCTACATGTCGCCCGAGCAGGTTCTCGGCGACCCGACCGACCCCCGCAGCGATCTCTACTCGTTGGGGGCGGTGGCCTACTTCCTCCTGACCGGCCAGCCCCCGTTCCCGGGCGTGAACGTGGTCCGGGTGATGCTCGCGCATGCGCACAATGCCGTGCCCCCCCTGACGCGGCATCGGCCCGACGTCCCCGCCGACCTCGAGGGCGTCATCCTTCGCTGCCTGGCCAAGAACCCCGCCGACCGCTTCCCCGACGCCGCGTGCCTGGAGCGCGCCCTCGCTGCCTGCGCCGATGCCGATCGATGGACCCCCCTGCATGCCACCCAATGGTGGCGCGACGCGCGGCCCGAGCCGGACGCCTCCGATGATCGATGACAAATGGTAGATGAAAAATGACACATATTAAAAATAATATATAAATATTTGCCATCTGGCATCTGCCATCTTCCATTGAAGATCATCGCGTCCGCGGGTGGGTTGTCATCAGTCGGTCCGGGCTGCTCAAATGGCCGGACCATGGAACAGATCGACGCGACCATCCACCTGGCGTTCGCCTTCGACATCGGTTACGAGATCGACCTGGGACGGGCCCAGCCGCTCTTGCCGGGCGAGTCGGGGCCGTTGCCGCGGCGGCGGCGGACACCGGAGTCGATCCGGTACCGCCCCGCACCCCTCCGCGCCGCGATCGGCGCCGACGGCCTGAGCCTGCCGGGCGAGGTCGCGCCGGTGTCGCCGCCCCGGGCGGAGCTGACGCTTTTTGATTTTGGCGCAGTCTCGATGGTCGCGCAGTTCCCGATTCGGATCTCGGCCGGCGCGCTGCTCGCGCTGGCGGGCGAGCTGTCAGAGGCCGGCCCCTTGAACGCGGCGGCGCGGCGGGCGATCGCCCCCTGGATCGAGCGGATCCGCCCCGCGGTCTCCGGGTTCGAGTTCAGCGAAATCAGCGAGGAGTACGTGGTCTTCCAGATGGGCGACGCCCGCGCCGGCTGGCTCGAAAGCCACACCGACTGGATCGCCGGCCTAGTCCGGCTCGAATCCGGCCCGCTCAGCCGGCATGAGGTGGCCGAGGCGACCCGCCTCAGCCTCTCGTACACCCCGAACGACCTGGTGACGCTTGACTGGGCGGCCGGGTTCGTCGCCGACCGCGATTGCGGCGACACGCTCCAGATCATCGAGTTCGCCAACGTCCAGCTCCTGGAGTTTCGGCACATCGATGACCGGCTCGATGACCGGCTCGAGGCCGCCTACCGCCTGATCCGGCCCGGCCGGCGCCAGCCGGGGCTGGCGACGCTCTGGCGGTCGCACGCCGACGCTGTGCGGAGCGTCCGCGAGTTGGAGATCGAGGCCACGAGCCTCTTCGAGCGGGCCGACAATGCGCTGAAGCTCATCGGCGACCAGTACCTCTCGCGCGTCTTCGACCTCGCCTCCACCCGGTTCCACCTCCGCGACTGGCAGCAGTCGATCCGCCGCAAGCTCGATACCGTCGGCGACGTCTACGATCTGTTGGT
>JBKOZB010000330.1:0-8415 GCA_046744225.1 Planctomycetota bacterium
AGCGACATCCGCTGGTTCATCCCGCACCAGGCGAACGTCCGGATCATCCACGCCGCCAGCGACGTCCTCGGCTTCCACCGCGACGCCGTCTTCAAGAACCTGGAGCGCTACGGCAACACCTCCGCCGCCTCGATCCCGATCGCGCTCGACGAGCTGATCCAGGCGGGACGGATCGAGCGGGGCGACCTGCTCCTGACCGCCGGCTTCGGCTCGGGGCTCAACTGGGGCACGGCGCTCTGGCGTTGGTAGCGACGAAATCATCCGGATGACGAAGGAACGATGGAAAATGACGGAATAGGAAGCTTTATTTGTTATTTTCTATCATTCCTATGCCATTTCGAAACTGGCCAGCCGCCCCCGGTTGATCGGGCGGCAGCCGGCGTGGTGCGGGTTGAAGGGCTTCAGCGAACCTGGATGCTCTGGGACCGAGTCGGGAGCAAGGGGGGCGGCAGGTAGCCGCCGCGCTTGTGTCGGGCGTAGAAGCCCGCGCCCTGATTGCCCAGCGGGGTGAGCCCGCCGGTGACGTAGGTGCTGTCCTGGGTGCTCATCTTGCCGTTGATCGAGCCCGGCCCGGCCACATGGCCCGGCGCCCCATAGACGTGGTTGCCCGGGCGGTAAGTGGCGGAGATGTCGCCATTGACCAGGTTGCCATTGTGCCGCACCGGCCCGATCTTGCTGGGCGCACGGGTCCCTTCCAGGCCCGCCGCGAACGATGGGTAGTGGAAGCCCGACTTGATCTCGCTGTTGACCGTGTCTCCCTTGACCGAGACGCTCCCGATCGAGCCCGACGAGACGATCGCGGCTGACGTGAGGGCATTGCCCGGCTGCGGGAAGAACGTGGGGCTCCTCTGCTGTTTGAGCTGGACGAAGTCGGGGTTGGTCGCGACCTGGAGCTGCTGGTTGGCCGGCCCGACCTTGATGTGGCCGATCTTCCGCGCTGTGACGAGGCCGCCGAGCAGGCCGGAGGCCGGGTAGCCCGTCTGCGAGACAGGAGTGCCGAAGCTGGTCGCGGCGATACTCGACCCGGTCGGGTTGCCCAGGCCACGGGAGAACCGCACCCCGCCGATCTTGCCGTTGGTGACGTCGAGCCCGACGCCGTCGGCGTTGCCGTTGAACACGGCCTTGCCGAGGTGGTCGAGGCTGCTGAACCCGTTCTGGAACGGCACCGCACCCCGCGAGGCGGTGAAATTGACGGCCGACCCGCGCACCCGAAGGTTGTCGATCCCGAACACCCGGACCGCCGTCCGCCCGGTCGTCCCGACTTTCGGGAACTTGAACTGGTTGCCCGCGGCGAGCGGCGTCTGCGTCGGGGTCAGGAACTGGTCGCTCGTGAACGGCGCCTGCGTCGAGGAGATGATGTCGAGCCCGTGTACCTCGCCGTTGATGATGATCTTGACCGTCGGCGTCGTCTGCGGCGTCTGCGGGTTGGTCGTCACGGTCGCCGCGGAGCTGTTGAACGACGTGTTGAAGATCTCGTCGAGCCGGATGATCGGCGCCTCCTTCAACGGGGCGGTCGAGTCGCCAATGACGATGTTGATCGGCTGGTCTTGGTTCGCCTGGTTGACCGACGCCTCGATGTTGTGGAACTGGAGCAGGCCGACGCCGCCGGTCAGGAAGATGCCCGTGTTCGAGTTGTTCAGGCCGCCGTTGGGCGGGGCGATCGTCTGCGTCAGCGTGAAGCCGTTCAGGACGATCGACTTGACGCCTTGGTTATCGACCAGCTTGTTGAAGAAGACCTGGCCATTGGACGGGACCTGGAACGAGGCGTGAGTCTCGCCGGTAACGTAGGTCTTGGTCGGGCTGGTGCCGATCAGGGTGATCGTGTTGATGTTGTCGTCAAGGCTGCCATCGTTCGGGCTGGTGTCGGTCACGATCACCGAGCCCGGCCCGTGGACGGTGATCGTCCACTCGTCGCCCGCCCGGTCCTTGCCCGAGACAACCTTACCCTGGTTGTTGAGCAACGGGCTCTGGGGGTTGTGGTCGTGGATCAGGCTCTGGACCTGAAAGGGGATCGGATGGTGGTTAATCGGGTTGGAGACGGGCAGGTCGGAGGGTAAGTAGACGGCAAATGGATGGGCCGTCTGCGACAGCAACACGCGGCCCTCCATCATCTCGAGGCTTGATCCCAGCCTGCGCCGGGCTGGGTCGGGCCGGTCAGACCGCCGTGTAAACCACATGGAAGACTCCCTTCCCGGGCAACACGCCGGACGCCGACCGTCGCCCCGGGACGGTCGGCGTCCCCACCCCGAGGCACCGCAGTCGTGGCGGAGTTGCCTTGACCATGTTTCCGATGGCTGTCCGGCTGGAAAATCCTCGGATCGCCCGCCCCGGTCCGAGCGGCCGGGACGGAGCCCGAACTCCGGACTCACTCCCAAGCCTTGGCCGTCGCGACGAGCTCGGTTACGCCTTAATAACTCGGCCGGCGCTGCGCGAGGACTTCAGGCGAGCTGATAATGTGGGCAAAGCAGGTTATCGAGAAAATCAAGGGAATCAAACAGCACGGTTACGCCGTGCGCGCGGGGCGAAGCAAGGCGAGCGCGTCGCGCTCGGTTTCTGCGAAGGTGAAGTACTGGTTCAGCCGCATGACGCGGAGCAGGTCGTGGACGATGGGCTGGACCCTGAAGAGCACGAGCTTGCCGTTCTGCATATCGATCCGCCGTTTCAGGCCGACGAGGATGGCGACGCCCGAGCTGGAGAGGTAATCGACGGCGGACAGGTCGACGGCGATGCGGGGCTCGTTGCGCGATTGGACAGTCTGGTAGAGCGTCTCGCGGAATGTGCTGGAACGGAAGTCGTTCAGGCCGGAGGGGTCGCCGATCGAGATGACCAGGCCGTCCGACTCCTCGCGGGTTTGGATGGGCGCCATGACGCGGTGTGCTCCTTGGGTCTGGCCTCGGCCAGGAGGGAAACGGGTCTGAGCGAGTCTCCGAAGTCCGGACGATGAAGTATACTGCCCGTAGAGCGTCGTTCGGGGTGAAAACCAAGCGGCGGACGTCACCAGGCGAACGGAGCGCGACGGATGCGGCAACGCACCAGGGACAGGGGGAAGTCGGAGATGTCGGGATCGTCGCGTCGCCGGCGGCTCGGTCTGGGACTCATGGCGCTAGCCGCGCTGGGCGTCTCCGGCTGCCTTCAGATGCACCAGCGCCACGTCTTTTACCCCAACGGCGACGGTCGCCGACTGGGGGACGTCCGGACGGACGGGGGCGTCCGCGTCCGTGCGCCGGTCGTCGATGTGCCGGTCAAGGATAAGAACGGTGGCAAGGACGTTCCCCCGATGCTGCTCGGCCGCTGACGGGGCGTGCCGCGTCCCGCCGGCCGGTCGATCGGCCCGGTCATGTCCTCATCCCCCACACATCATATCTCCCCCGGCTCAGGCGACGCAATTCTTTTAGGACCCCGCGGCGGGAGTGTGGCAATTGGCTCGTCGCACCTGTTTTTCCCTCTTCTGGAAAATGGGGCGAGGCGCGCTTGCCTGTCGTGCCATAATAGAGACGATTCCCACGCCGTACGGGGGGTGTGTCGAGCCGACCGTACGGACGAGCGCGGGGCGCGGTGTCTCGGATCGCGGGCGTGCCACCCCGCCACTGCCGCGGCCGGTTCCGGTCTTCGCCTCGCTTGAACTTGAGGAGGGTGCCGCATGCGGAACCCGCTCTTGGTGCCCGACCTTCGCGAGCTGATCCAGGCCGGCGAGACCGTCGTGCTCCGCGACTTCTTCACCGACCATCACCCCGCGCAGGTCAGCGAGATCATCGAGGATCTCGAACCAGGCGAGGGGGACGCGATCTTCGGCATGCTCCCCCCGCGCCACCGCGCCGAAGTCCTGAGCTATCTCGACCGCGAGCGCCAGGTCCGGATCGTCGAGTCGATGATGCCGACCGACGCCGCCGCCTTGCTCCACCTGATGTCGCACGACGAGCGCGCCGACCTGGTCAACCGGCTCGGCGAGGACCGGGTGGACCAGATCTTACCCCACCTGGCGCAGGCCGAGCGCGACGACATCCGACGCCTGGCCAGCTACGAGCCGGGGACCGCCGGCGCGGTCATGACGACCGACTACGTGACCTTGCCCCCCCACCTGACCGTCCGCGAGGCCCTCGAACGGCTCCGGCACGAGGCCCCCGATCGCGAGACGATCTATTACAGCTACGTCGTCGATCCCCGCCGCCGGCTGATCGGCATCGTCTCGCTCAGGACCTTGATCCTCGCCCGCCCCTTGGCCCGGATCGAGGACATTATGCAACGCGATGTGATCTTCGCCCGCGTGGACGAGGACCAGGAGGCCGTCGCCCGCCAGATCGCCAAGTACGACCTGATCGCCATCCCCGTCGTCGATGCCTCCGACATGCTCCTGGGCATCATCACCCACGACGACGCGATGGACATTCTCCGCCAGGAGCAAACCGAGGACATCCTCGCCTTCGGCGGCGTCTCGAAGGACGCCGAGGCCGACGAGGAGTCGTACTGGCAAGGGAAGATCCTCGAATCGGTCCGCCGTCGGATCGGCTGGCTCCTGCTCCTGTTCGCCGCCGGCACGATCAGCGGTTTCGTCGTCGATTCGTTCCACTGGGTCCGGAACAAGTTCCCCACCATCCAATTCGATATCTTCATGCCCCTGCTCATGGGGACTGGAGGGAACGCCGGGAGCCAGACCGTCGGCACGGTCATTCGCGGCCTGGCCTTGGGCGAGATCCAGCAGCGCGACACGCTCCGCGTCCTCTTCCGCGAGTGGCTGACCGGTGTGTTCCTGGGACTGCTCCTCGGCAGTATCGGCTTCGTCTACACCTGGCTCCTGCAACGGCACACGCCGGGGTTCGCGGCGGTCATCGGCCTGGCGATCCTGGGCATCTGCATGTGGGCCAACAGCGTCGGGGCGCTGGTGCCGCTCCTGGCCCGGAAGTTCGGGATCGACCCGGCGCTCGTCTCGGCCCCCTTGATCAGCACCCTGGTTGATGCGACAGGACTGGTCATCTACTATACGGTCGCGCTGGCGCTGCTGAGCTACCTTCCGAGCTGAGGTGGGCCTTCGATTTGTCCGGCTTGATCCAGAGCCGAAGATGCGTGACTGCATCGGCCGACACCGCCCAGTCCTCCCGCTCGAAGGTCGTGCCCGGCGTGCTGAAGTTGTACTCCTGCCGCAGCAGTTCCCGCTAGGTCTGCCCGCCGGGCACTCCGGACACCCAACGGCCCCCCCGGGCTTCGTCGCTCATCGAAGACGTGATTCACGGTTGCTCGGGGGATTCGGAGGTGACCAGAACGGTAGCAGCGGCGGCGGTGTCGATCGCGCCCGCCGTGGGGACCGGGGCTGCCGAAGGTCCCTTGATGATCTGCTTGCGGATCGTGTTTCCTGGGCGAGATGGGGCGGTTGGCGATCACGACGTCATCTGCCGGATCGCCCCTTCCAGGTCCCGGAAGTCGACCGGCTTGGTCAGGTGGTGCGCGAAGCCCGCGTCCCGGCTCTGCCTTCGGTCCTCCTCCCTCCCGAATCCGCTCAGGGCGATCTCCCTCAGGCCCGGCCGCCCCTGGAGGTGCCGCATGACGTCCAGCCCGGTGCCGTCGGGCAGGCCTAGGTCGCTGATCAGCAGGTCGAATTCCTCGATATCGGCCGCCTCCAGAGCCTCTCGGACGCCGCCCGCCGTGCGGACCTCATGCCCAATCCGGCGCAGGAGGCGGGTGACGACCCGCCGCGTGTCCTCGTGGTCCTCCACCAGCAGGATGCGCAGTCCCCGGATCGCCGTGTCGCCATCCCGGTCGGGTTCCGAGGGCGGCACGGCCTCCGGTGTCGGGATCGGTTCCAGCCGCAACGTGAAGGTCGCCCCCCGACCAGCGCCCGCGCTGGACGCCTCCAGCCGGCCGCCGTGCAATTCGGCCAGCGCCTTGGAGATCGCCAGCCCCAGCCCCAGCCCGCCGTGGCCCCGAGTCAGCATCCGCTCCCCCTGCTCGAAGGCGTCGAAGATCCTCGACAGCGCACACCCGGCTCGATGCCGACCCCGGTGTCGACGACCCGGATCGCCAGCCGGCCGGGTTCGTCGTCGGCGGTGCCCAGGGTGATCCGCCCGCCCTGGGGCGTGTACTTGACGGCGTTGCCGATCAGGTTCCAGAGGATCTGCCGCAGCCGCGCCGGGTCGGCCCAGACGAAATGCCGCCCGGCCCGCAGGTCCAGCGCCACGGCCAGCCGCTTCGCCTCGGCATCGACCCGGCAGAACCCCAGGGCATCGAGCAGCGCGGCGTGGACGTCCACCGTCTCCCGGTGCAACTCGACCTTGCCCCGGACCAGACGGGTCAGGTCCAGCAGGTCGTCGATCAGCCGGGCTTCGACCTCGACGTTGCGGCGGATCAGGCTGAGCTCCTCGCGCAGGTCGGCCGGCAGTTCCGGGTGGCCCTCCAAGACCGTGACAGCAGCCAGGACGGGGGTCAGCGGGGTGCGGAAGCTCGTGGCTGAGGACCGCCAGGAAGTGATCCTTGGCCCGGCTGGCGGCCTCGGCCGCCGTCTTGGCCTCGTGGAGCGCCCGGTCGGCGAGTCGGCGCTCGGTGATGTCGCGGGTGATCTTGCTGGCCCCGACGACCCGGCCGGACTCGTCCCGGATCGGCGAGATGGTCAGGGAGACGTCGATGCGCCGCCCGTCCTTGGCCACCCGCACCGACTCGAAGTGGTCCACCCGCTCGCCCCGCTGCAACCGCTCCAGGATCGCCGCCTCCTCGCCCTGGCGGTCGGCCGGCAGGAGCACCGTGACCGGTCGGCCCACGATCTCCTCAGTCTCATACCCGAAGATCCGCCGCGCCCCGAGATTCCAGGAGGTGATGATGCCGTCGAGGGTCTTGCTGATGATGGCTTCATCGGACGACTCGACGATGGCCACCAGCCAGGCCCGCGCCTGCTCGACCAGGATCGGCGGGGCCAGGGGGCCGCTCGGCGTGCCCCCCGACATCCCCCCTCGGGGCTCGGGCCTCGGTGCGCTTGACGAGTCTGGACCGGAATCGTCACGGCTCCCCGTCGCGTCAGTAGGTGTCTCCTGGCGCCCCTCGTTCGTAATCATGGGCTTTCTTGAGACAAGCACGCATGCACTTCGCACTCGGGACGGGCGGCCGTCGCCGCTTCGCGCCCTGCAAGCAGGTTCAGCAAGAGGTGTGCCGTCGCCGCTCGCCGGGCGTGATCATCGGCCGCGGCCACCCCTCGAGGGAATCCCCAGGAGGGCGCTCCACAGCCTGTCTCATCGAAACTTCGCGGCGGAAACCCACCTCTTCCGACCGCAAAGCCGTCCATGCCCGGCAGGCCCAAGTCGCAGAGCACGACCTCGGGATGCCAAGCCCGTGCCATCACCAATCCCGGCCGGGCCGTAGTACTGTTCGAGGTCGGGCCGGAGCGCGTACTGCCGCGCGACGATGGCTTCCGCCATCGCCACCCGCCGGTCGTCGATCACCTGGCTGGTGGCCTTAGGGATGTCGGGCATGATCGCCCTTCGCACCGGAGAAACGCGACTTGTTCGAATCCAGAGAGGGAGGCGGCGGTCAGTCGGAGGGGAGGGACTCGCCCCCCTTCTTCCTCGACTTCTCGCCGGTCATTTCTTCGAGGACGGCGCGGACTTCCTTCGCCTGGCGCGGGTCGAGTGGGTGCGACTTGAGCAGGTGGAGGACCAGCAGGCCGGGCTCGCCCTGGTAGAGCTTGTCCACCAGACTGCTGACCCGCCTCTGACGGACCTCCTGGGCGCTGATCGTCGGGCGGTAGACGAACGCCAGCTCGCTGCGGTCGCTCGTCACGATGCCCTTGGTCTCGAGCCGGTCGAGCAGGGTGGCCACGGTGGCGTAGGACCATTGCCGCCCCGCCGCGCGCAAGGCTTCCAGGGCCTCGCGGACCGTGGCCTGGCCGCGGTCCCACAAGACCTTCAACACGTCGAGTTCCGAGTCAGGAATGGTCGGAGGTCGCTTAGCCATCGGCAGGCATCTCGAATAAAGGTCGGCACGCCCCGCGCTCGCGCCCGTTGGATCTCTGCGCGGCGGGGACCGGGGTGGACCGTTGCCCCCGGCTTGTGTATCCTAAGACAAGTGTCTCAGAACGTCAATCCCCTCTCCCGACAGACGTCTTTGATTGATCTGAAGCGGATTTCGGAAAAAAGGTGTTCTCCGAAGGGGATCGGGGATAAATGGAGGCGCTGGGGGGTGTCCACGGCGCTGGAACGGTGCGGCGACCGCACGGGGGCCGCTCCAGTCGTGGGCGAAGCTCTGCTGGCGGTGGGCGATCCGGCTCATCGGCCCGATCGCGCGGGGCCAGGAGACCCGCGCCGACCGCTTGGCCGCCGCGATCGCGGGCGGCAGCGCCGCGGCCTCGGCCCTGGTTAAGGTCGCGCTGGTGCAGCCCCTCTTCCGCGAGGTGCTCGAGCACTACGACCCCGCCTCGTCCGAGGACAACCTGTACGC
>JBKOZB010000247.1:0-5228 GCA_046744225.1 Planctomycetota bacterium
ACCCGATCTTCCAGGGGACCCACACGCATCCCGATGTCATCGGTCGGGTGATGCGGCTGTGCTTGAGCCTCGGGGTGGTCCCCGTGTTCGTCCCGCCGCGCGAGATGGGGTTCCAGGCGATGATCGAGAACTACAACGGCCCGTGGCAAGCCAAGGTCTGGACGCGGTTCACGCACGGCTCGTTGGCCGAACTCCCGGGTTGCTCGGGCCGCTACGTGGCAGCGATGCGCCGCAGCCGTGCGGACCGGATCGAGGCGGCCCCGTCGCGACGCTCGTTCCCGATGCGGTGGCGCCTGAACCTCCAGGCGCATCCCCGAGGCCGGATCGTGTATCTGCGGAGGACGAATGCCTCGGGAGCGGTGGAGGTGCTGGGGCACTGCTTCGCGGTGGATAGCCAGTGGCCGAACCGCCTGGTCCGTGTCGAGTTCGACCTCGATGCCGGGCGGATGCGGTTCTTCGCCCTGCGGAGGCGAGAGCCGACGGCGCAACTAATGATGATGGAGTTGAATCATCATATTCCAATGAGACGATTCAACGAGTGACCGGGATCATGTGGCACTTGCCACACGTTGCACTTTCAACTGACCGGGATCATCTGACACCTGGCCCATCATACCTTTCCGGGACGAAGTCATCCGGGAAGGGAGTCGATCATGGAACGGCGTTACGAGCTTCGACTGGAACAGATGCTGGCTCAGGCGGAGGTGTCGCCCGAGGCGATGAGGGGCCTCCTGAAGCGGCTCGAAACGTTCGTCGAGCCGTTCGCGGCGGCGCTCACCGAGCCCGAGCAGCGTCGGCACGCCGCCGAGTACATGACCGGCCTGCTGTCGAAGCTCGAGCGCAAGACCGGCGAGGCGATCGCCTCCCTCCATGACCAGGAGCGGCAGGGCCTGCAGAAGTTCGTCGGGCACGTGCCCTGGGACCACCGGCCGTTGCTCGCCACCCTTGCCCGCCAGGTCGGCGCGGACCTCGGCGAGCCGGACGGCGTGATCGTCTTCGATCCCTCGGCATTCCCCAAGAAGGGGACGAAGTCGGTAGGCGTGGCGCGGCAGTGGTGCGGCCGGCTCGGCAAGGTCGACAACGGCCAGGTCGGCGTCTTCCTGGTTTACGTCTCGCGCACGGAACACGCGCTGGTCAACGCACGTCTCTCTCTTCCCAAGGAGTGGGCGAAGGACCGCCCCCGCCGCCTTGCGGCGGGGGTGCCCAAGGAGGTCAAGTTCCGCACTCGCCAGCAACTGGCCCTGGAGATGCTCGACGAATGCGGGAGACGCCTGCCGCACGTCTGGGTCACCGGCGACGACGAGATGGGCCGACCGTCGGGTTTCCGCCGGGAATTGCAAAGGCGTGGCGAGCGCTACCTGCTGGGAGCCCCGTCGAACACGTTGATCCGTGACCTGGAGGTGCCGCTGCCGGAATACGCGGGGCGCGGGCGACGTCCCAAGACCCCATTTGCACGGCTGGACCTCTGGCGGTCGGGGTACCGGAGGGCGATTGGGTCGAGATCAAGGTGCGCGATGGTGAGAAAGGTCCGCTGGTGATCGAGGCGATCAAGCGGCGGGTCCAGACGCGGACCCCGACGGGCGGCACAGGGCCGGAAGAGTTGTTGTTCGTGACGCGCGAGCGGCAGTTGGACAGGACGTACAAGTTTGATTACTACCTGTCGAACGCTGCTCCGGAGACGCTGCTTTCGGAACTGGCCCGGGTGGCCAAGGCGGCGCACCGGATCGAGGAGTGTTTGGAGCGGGCCAAAGGGGAGGCGGGGTTGGCCGACTACCAGGTGAGGAACTGGATGGCCTGCACCATCACCAGACCCTGTCGTTGCTGGCCGCGTGGTTCCTGAATCAGGAGACGCGGCGGGGGAAAAATCCGGACCCCCGCGCTGACGACGCCCCAACTCAGGCAGTTGATCGCGGGGTTGATCGAGGCGCATCTCGACGCGAACGCTCCCTCATCGCTGTGCCGCCGCAGCACCCGCTGGCTGCGACGCAACGAACAGGCCAGGCTGTACCACCATCGCTCGCGTAACGTCATGCCACGATTGAAGAATGAGCTGAGAACGTAGCGGATACAGTAGAACTAGTTTTTGTAATCGTTTTCTAAGTTCTTAAGAGACAAGAAGTTACATCTGAAGGATCCAATATTTTCATAAATGGGTGCTGGCATGGTGGTAGTTCCGCTGAAATACGGCACGTTTTTCAAGGACCTCGTGTTCGGCCTCGCTGGTTCGGCCGCAACGTGTCGTCTGTCATGGTCCAATTGGCCCTGTCGTAAGTTCTAGAAATCCAGGCATTTAGGTTATTGGTTACAGTAGAACTAGGGGGATCGGCCCATACCAGCCGTTCTTGGCACTGTACAAACTTGACAATTTACGCCTATTTAATCCCGGCCCTCTTGAGTCATAACTTCTTGCCCTACAGAGCACTGAGTTCATTCATCTGGATGAAAGCCTACTGCTGTACTTGTCAATTCCGCCGATGGGACAAATGGGCCGATCCCGAACTAGGAGTTCCGCAGTTGACGGTTCTGGTAGCCTGGTGAAGGGGGTCGGCGAGGTCGCGCCGGATCGCCTCGCCGACCAGCCCTGACTTGGTTTGAAACCCGCTGATCCCGGTGGTGAAGCCATGCCACGCCAGCCGCAGGACCGCCCGCACCGCCCTCCCGAGGCGGTGGCGCTGCGCCCGCGCCGAGCGGGCCGGGCCCCCTTCCACCCCCCGGGCTACTTCGGCGCCCGGTGGTCGTTCGCGATCCCGAAACTCAGCTCGGCGTCGGACCGACGCGTCCGCCCGTCCCTCCCCAGGTCGTGGGTCGCCCAGAATGCCGTGTCGCCGTCTGGGGCGTCGCACCGGACGACGCGGACAGGGCCGGAGCCCGTCCGGTGGCGGACCGGACCTCCCGCGGCGATTGCCCCCTCGTCACGAGGGCGAGTGCGGCCGTCGGCGCGAGTGACGTTGCGATTGCCCTTCAGCCGGGTCCGCCACTTCCCGCCGAAGCCGCGGACCGGCGTGCGGTTCTCCAGGCGGGCGGACCCGCTGTCGCAGCGCACGCCCTGCGGGGAGCACCCGCGGCCTTTGGCCCTCAGCAGCCTCTCCCCGCAGGGCTCCTTCGTGGTCCGGCCATCGGCCTTGCTGGAGGTGCGGTCGGCGCAGGAGATGTTGCGGTCGCTGTCGGTCCCCACCTGGGGGATCAGGTTGAGCCCCCGGACCACCTTCCTGGGCGTGCCCGACCAGGGCCGGGTGACCCGGGCAATGTGCCGGGGCGAGGGCTGGTCGCCGGTCGTGTCGTCGAGGACCAACCCCCCGGGGCCTTGGGGACGAGGGATTCGGCCTCCTCCCAACGGGTTGCGGGGTCAGGCTCCAGCTGCTGCCCCAGCCGGGAAGGCGTTGGGGGCTGGTGCGAAGTGCGCGCGGGGTTGCACGCATGCAGCCTCCGTCCCGCGGACCCATCCCTGGGAGGCGACGAGGCACTGGATAGACGAGTCATCGGTGCAGCCGGGTGTGTTCACACTCCCATCCTCGGGTTAGTGAACGCACTGATAAACTGATCAAAAGACTACTACATGAGTCCTACTTTCATTTGCCATGGATCTCGACCCGGACAATCCCTCATGACCGAACCGCCCGTCAAGCCGGACCGGACCTGGTGGATCTTGGGCCTGGGCTTCGTGATCGCCTGGGGCCTTTACCTGATCTTCTTCGGGCCGAGGACGACGGTCGAGCTGTCGCCGCCGCGGCTCGCGACGAGCGCGGAGCCGAAGCAGGTCGATTACAACTTGACCGTGCGCGACCTGAATGAGAAGCCCGTCCCGTTCGAGCGCTACCGGGGGAAAGTGGTCTTCCTCAACATCTGGGCGACCTGGTGCCCGCCCTGCGTCGCCGAGCTGCCGTCGATCGCCCGCCTGGCGGCCGACCCCCGGCTCAAGGAGGTCGCGTTCCTCTGCGTCGCGACCGACGAGTCGGCCGAGACCGTCCGCGACTTCCTCCGCGACAAGGACTGGCCGATGACCGTCCTCCATGCGACCAGCCTGCCCAACGTCTTCACCACCGACGGCATCCCGGCGACGTTTCTGATCGCCCCCGACGGACGCATCGTCGCCATGGAGGTCGGCGCGGCGGCCTGGGACGACCCGTCGGCCGTCGAGTACCTCGAAAAACTAGCGAAACCCGCCGCCGAGGTCAAACCTTGACCTCAACCGGCGCGCCCCCCGTGTCGGCGCTCTTCTTGGCGGCCCCGATGAAGGCGACGATCTCCGGCGTCTCACGCGGGTCGATCGAGTCCGCATGGTCCAAGCGCCTGGGGAACTCGACCACGTGGCTTGTGTCGAAGTCGGTGATGCCGAGGCGGATCATGGCTCAGGCTCCGGACCGGCGGCTCAGATCGGTTCGAGTTCCGCCAAGGGCTCGCCCTTCCCGCCGGCGGCCGACTGGCCGGTCACGGCCAGGTACATGACGACCATCAGGAGGACGGTGAACGGGATCGTGAAGAGCAGCCCCACGCCGCAGGCGAGGAGCCCGAGGAGGTTGATCGGGAGGGTCAGGACACCGACGAGAAAGATCAGCCCCTCGTTCCCCTTCGTGACGTCGAGGGAGATCCGGAGCGCGTCCATGACCCCCACGTTGCGATCGACGATCAGGTAATAGAACTGCGAGAGCCGGATGCCGATCACGATGGCCGCGATCACGGCAGCGATGCCGAAGAGGGCGAGCACAATCGGCCCGACCGGGGAATTGCGCCCGGCGATCGCCCAGGCGATGCCGCCCGGAATCAGGCCGATCAGGACGACCCCCGCGACCATCAGGGTGAAGAGAAGGCTGGCGCCGATGATCCGGAGGATGTAGGGGGCCCCCGCGAAGATCAGGTTGAACGTCGCCTGGCGCCCGCGCCCGACGTGGAGCATGAAGAGGGCCTGCCCGATGTTGATCCAGACCTGGAAGACCATGGAGGCGAGGGTCACGAGCAGGCTCAAGAGGACGAGGCCCGCGTTCGGAGGCACCGGCCGAGCCCCCGGCTGAGGCGGCGTCATCCCGGCCGCCCCTTGGACGATGTTCGCCAGCATCGAGACCGCGATGTTCAGGGCAAAGCAGACGAGCACGGCCGCGATGCAGATCCACATCCGTTCCTTGTAGATCTCCCAGGTCCGTCCGAAGATGTCGCCGAGCGAGGGACGCGCCGGGCTCAGGTCATACGACACACGTTCCGGCCCCATTTCCGCCCGGGGCGCGGCGTAGGGG
>JBKOZB010000307.1:0-4893 GCA_046744225.1 Planctomycetota bacterium
ATCGGCGAGATCGTCGTGCAAGGTCCGGTCGTCACCCGCGCGTATTTCCACCGGCCCGAGGCGACCGCCTTGGCCAAGATCACCGATCCGAGGGCGGGGCAGGGGAGATTCTGGCACCGGATGGGCGACCTCGGCTACCGCGACGACCGCGGCCGGATCTGGTTCTGCGGGCGGAAGGCGCACCGCGTCGTGACGACGAATGGGACCCTGTTCACGATCCTCTGCGAGGCCGTCTTCAACACACACCCCGAAGTCGCGCGCACCGCGTTGGTTGGGGTCGGCCCCCCCGGCGCAATGCGGCCGGTGCTCTGCGTCGAGCCCTCGCGCCGGCTCGGCCGCGCCGACCGCGAACGGCTCCACCGCGAGTTGCTCGACCGAGGCGCGATGCACACCCACACCAGGGAGATCGCCACGGTCCTGTTTCACCCCTCGTTCCCGGTCGATATCCGCCACAACGCCAAGATCTTCCGCGAAAAGCTGGCGCTCTGGGCGGCGCGGAGGCTGGCATGACAGCGCTGGTCACGGGTGGCGGCGGGTTCCTCGGCGGCGCGATCGTCCGGCTCCTGCGCGGGCGCGGCGAGACGGTCCGCAGCTTCGCGCGCGGCGACTACCCCACGCTTCGCGCCCTCGGTGTCGAGCAGGTCCGGGGCGACCTGACCGACTCCGAGGCAGTCTCCCGCGCCGTCGCGGGATGCGACCTCGTCTTCCACGTCGCCGCCAAGACAGGGATCTGGGGGCCGTTCGAGGAGTATCGCCGCATCAACATCGAGGGGACGCGGAATGTGCTCGCGGCCTGCCACGCCCAAGGAGTGCATCGGCTGGTCTACACCAGCTCGCCCAGCGTCGTCTTCGACGGGAGGGACATGGAAGGCGTCGATGAGTCGGTCCCCTATCCGCGCCATTACGAGGCCCCGTACCCGGCGACCAAGGCCGAGGCCGAGCGGCTCGTCCTGGCGGCCAACGGGCCGGAGCTGGTGACCGTCGCGCTCCGGCCGCACCTGATCTGGGGGCCGGGCGACAACCACCTGGTCCCTCGGATCATCGCCCGCGCCCGGTCCGGCCGGCTCCGTCGGATCGGCCGCCGAACGAACCTCGTCGATTCGATCTACATCGACAACGCCGCCGAGGCGCACCGGCTCGCCGCCGACCGGCTCAAGCCGGGCGCCCCGATCGCCGGCCGGGTTTATTTCCTCTCGCAAGGCGAGCCCCGGCCCCTCTGGGACCTGGTCAACGGCATCCTCCGCGCGGCGCATCTCCCCCCGTCACGCGGACCGTTCCTCCCTGGGCTGCTGCGCTCGCGGGGGCCGCGCTCGAAGGGCTCTACCGGACGATCCACATCCCGAGCGAGCCCCCGATGACCCGCTTCCTCGCCCGCGAGCTCTCGACCGCTCACTGGTTCAACATCGAGGCCGCGCGGCGCGACCTCGGGTATCAACCCCGTGTCTCAATCGACGAGGGTTTACAACGGCTAGAGCGGGCGTTGAACGAGACCGGCGGATCGGCGCGGTAAAGGGACTCGTACTCGGCGACTGTCCGGCGCACGTCGAAGACCTCTCCAAGTCACGACGGCTCGCAAGGGAAAAACGAACGCGCTCGATACGTCACCGCCGCGCCAGGGTTTCCTCCTGGGACGCCTGCCGCGCGTCGGAAACAAGGCCCCCGCGACCTCGCCGATATCATGAGATGGCCCGCCCCGACGGCAGCCACGACCTCCGCATCCTCCGCCTCCCCGCTCCTCCGCCTGAGCCGAGCCCGACGGCGTGATCATGACGGGCGTGCCCCGCACGCCATCTTCGAGCCGGCGTGTGGGAGATCGGCGTGCGGGGCACGCCCTATGCAACAAGGCCGATGTGCCGACGACTCACCTCCGTATCAACATGGCAACCATGGCAGACCGTAAGGATAAGAGAAAATCCTTAATACATTTCGAATGTGACGAGGCGAGGTTGTGCTCGCGCACGAGATTCGCGCGAAACCGTGAGAGAATCGCGATTTCGCGCAAAGAGTCCCCTTCAATACCGGGGTTCGTCTGATATATTGACTAATGATACCGCGCCTGATCGGCGGCATTTGCCGATCATTTGAGGTTTCCTTTGCGCAAAAGGATCGAAGCCATGGCCGTGAAGAAGAGTGCGGGACAGGACGGGTCGGCCGCCAAGAAGACCAAGGCGAAGGCCGGCGGGAAGAAGAGCGCGGCGAAGAAGGAGACGGCGCCCAAGAAAACAACCAAGGCGGCCTCCAGCTCCGCCCCCAAGAAGGCGGCCCCCAAGAAGGCGGCGGCCCCGGTCAAGCTCTCGCCCAGCCAGCAAGACCTGCTCAAGAAGATCGGCGAGGCCGCCGCGCCCGGCTACCGCAGCGAGAAGAAGGCCGAGCAGCGCACCCTCGACGCCCTCCAGGAGCGCAAGCTCATCAAACGGGGCGCCAAGGACAAGGCGAGCGGAAATTATCATTATTTGATCTCCAATGCGGGCAAGAAGCACCTGGAATCGGGGGCGAACACCCCGGCCCCCTCCAGCACCACACCGCCCCCCGCCAACCCCTGAGCCGAGCCGAGCCGCGATCGATTCACCTCCTCGGACCGTGCCCCCCCGGGTTCCTCGGCCTCTTCGTCACGCGCCCCTCTCGACCCCTCGTGAGGGGCGTTTCGCATTCCTGGAAACATCAAGGGTCGCGTCGAGTCGAGAAGGGTCGAGCTTTCCCCGGCTCAAGGGACGGCTCGCTCAGCTCGGGATCGAGGTCGTCGAGGCGGAGCGCGCGACGGGGGGTCTGAACGCGCGACCCGGTGGACTGGCCGGTCCCTCCCATCCTTCGCCATCTCTTCCCGATCGCTGGCACGTGAGTTGTAAGAAATATCCGGACGCGGTCCCACCGAAGGCGAGGGTCTCGCCTCCGGGGCGCGTTTGATCGCGCCGCGGCGAGCGAGGGCTCGTCGAGGGGCCGAGTGATCGTCCGCCCCGATCCCATTCCCCCGCCCGGGCCCCGAGAAGACGGCCCGATTCCGCTCCAGGCAAGCGCGGGGAGGGATGTGTGCGCTGGGCTCGTCCATCATCGGCCTCCCTCCGCGAAAAACGACATCCCGACTCGAAAGGAGTGCGATTCCGTGGCGAAGACGACGGGGGATGTGATCGTCGAGAAGCTGCTCGACTGGGGCGTGGACACGGTCTTCGGGCTGCCCGGCGACGGCATCAACGGGATCTTCGAATCGCTGCGCAAGAACCGGGAGAAGATCCGGTTCATCCAGGTGCGGCACGAGGAGGCGGCCGCCTTCGCGGCCGGCGGCTACGCCAAGTTCACCGGCCGGCTCGGTGTCTGTTTCGCCACGTCGGGCCCCGGCGCCATCCACCTCTTGAATGGCCTGTACGACGCCAAGATGGACCACGCGCCGGTGCTCGCCATCACGGGACATAGCTATCACGACATGATCGGAACGCACTTCCAGCAGGAAATCGACATCATCCCGTTGTTCAAGGATGTCGCCGAGTACAACCAGATGATCCTGGGGGCCGAGCATGCATACGCTTTGGTGGATGCCGCCTGCCGCTCGGCGCTGTCGAGGAAGAGTGTTGCGCACCTGACCTGCCCGGCCGACATCCAGGACCTGACGTTGTCGGACGAGACGGCGTCGCAGCAGCAGGTCCAGGGGCACACCTCGACGTCCTGGCGGCCGCCGATCGTCGTCCCGCAGATGGAGACGTTCAAGAGTGCCGCCGCGCTGCTCAATAGCGGGAAGAAGACCGTCATCCTCGCTGGGGCGGGGGCCCTGGGCGCGACCGACGAGCTGGAGCGGCTGGCCGACACGCTCGCCGCGCCGATCGCCAAGCCGCTGCTGGGCAAGGCGTGCGTACCGGACGACTCGCCCTACACGACCGGCGGCATCGGGCTGCTGGGGACGCGCCCCTCCGAGCTGGCCATGGAGCAGTGCGACACGCTCCTAATGGTCGGCACGAGCTTCCCCTACCTCAAGTGGTATCCCAAGCCGGGCCAGGCCCGCGCCGTGCAGATCGACATGGACCCGACGCGGCTCGGCCTGCGCTACCCGATCGAAATCGGCATGGCCGGCGACGCCAAGGCGACCTTGCAAGCCCTGCTCCCGATGCTTCGGCGCCGCGAGGACCGCTCCTTCCTGGAAAATGCCCAGAAGGGCATGAAGGAGTGGTGGGAGCTGATGAATACGCGGGCGACCCGCGAGGACGTACCGGTCAAGCCGCAGGTCGTCGCGAAGCACGTCAACGACCTGCTCGCCCCCGACGCGATCGTCACCACCGACTCCGGCACCATCACGACCTGGGCCGCCCGGCACATCCTCATGAAGCGTGGGATGATGTTCTCATGCTCGGGCAACCTGGCGACGATGGCGCCGGGGCTCCCCTACTCGATCGGGGCGCAGGCCGCCTACCCCGGCCGGCAGGTCGTCGCCTTCGTCGGCGACGGCGGCCTCACCATGCTGATGGGCGAGCTCGCCACGGCGGTCAAGCACGACCTGCCGATCAAGGTCGTCGTCATCAAGAATAACACGCTCGGGCAGATCAAGTGGGAGCAGATGATCTTCCTGGGCAATCCCGAGTACCAGGTCGCGCTCCAGCCGATCGACTTCGTCAAGGTCGCCGAGGCTTGCGGCGCCGTCGGCTTCCGCTGCGAGAAGCCCGACGAGGTGCGCCCCGCGCTCGAGGCCGCGTTCGCGTCGAGAAAGCCGGCCCTCATCGAGGCGACCGTCGATCCGTTCGAGCCGCCGTTCCCGGCCAGCGCCACGCCCCAGCAGGCGCTGAAGTTCGCCGAGTCGCTCGTCCGCGGCGAGCCGGACTCGGGCAAGATCATCTACACCGTCCTCAAGGACAAGGTGAAGGAGCTGATCTGATTCACGCGCCCATCGTGAGTTGCTGACCCCCTTCCCCC
>JBKOZB010000286.1:0-6338 GCA_046744225.1 Planctomycetota bacterium
GGGGCTGGGGAGCCAGGTGCTCGTCATCGGCAACCCGTTTGGCCTGAGCCACTCGGTCCGGCGCGGGCAGGTTGCCGGCCTCGACCGCCGCCTGGAACTGGGCACCCGGCAGCTCGGCGGCCTGATCCAGGTCGATGTCGCGCTCCATCCCGGCGACAGCGGCGCCTTGGTGGCCAACCTCAAGGGTGAGTGGCTCGGTCTGATCCGCAGCGGCCTGACCACGCCCGACGCGCGCAAGGCGCGCGACCACGACCTCGGCTTCGCTATCCCCGCCCGCGACGCCCTCTGGGTCGCCGACCAGCTCCGCACTCACCAGCGGGTCGATCGCGCGTTCCTCGGGGTCCAGATCGACCCGACCGCCACGGACGATCCCCCGGGAGCGGTCCTCGGCGGTGTCCTGGCCGACACTCCCGCCGCCCGCGCGGGGCTCCAGCCCGGCGACCGCGTCGTCGCGATCGACGGCCACCCGATCCAGTCGCCCCTCAACCTGACCGACCGCCTCGATCGGACCCTGGCGCACACCGAGGTGACGATCGAGTCGCTCCGCGGCTCGCGCCGCGATCACCTGGTCCTCCGGACCGCCAGCCGCCCCCCATCAGCCCTCCCCGCCTCTCCCTCGCCCTCTGCGCTGGCGCCCTCGGTCCCCAAGCCCGACGAACTCCGACTCAGCATTCCTCGTGAGGTCCTCGAACGCCTCGAACGGCTCGAACGGCGCGTCGGCGAGCTGGAGAAGGAAAGGGAGGATCGGAGCAAGCCCTCCCCTCAGGGTGCATCTCACGTACCCGACGACCGGAACGGCTCCAGCAGACATCGGGGCAGGCCGATGTCCACGACGGTGACCTCGCCGGTGTAGTCACTCGCCCCGGGCGCGCCGAAGCCGAGCTTGGGGGCGACGAAGGTGGCCGTGGCTTTGGCCCGGACGGCCACGCCGAGCGGCTCGCCGCGGTCGGCGTCGAGCCCCGAGGGGAGGTCGAGCGCCAGGACCGGCTTCCCCACGCGGTTAATCGCCTCGATCACCCTGCGCAAGACCCCCTCGACGGGGCGCGACAGCCCCGTGCCCAGCAAACCGTCGATGACCCAGTCGGCCCCGGCCAGGAGGAGATCGAGCCGGTCGGGTGTGAGGGACGCCTCGTCGTCCCAGGCGGTCTGATCGAGGCCCGAGCGGGCCAGGATGTTCCACTGGGTTGCGGCGTCGCCCCGGAGCCGGTCGGGTCGGGCGAACCAGACCACACGGACCGGGTAGCCCCAGGCGTCGAGGTGGCGCGCGACGACCCCGCCGTCGCCGCCATTGTTCCCCGGCCCGCAGAGGATCAGGCAGCGGGCTGAGGCCGGCACGCCCAGGTGGTCGCGGAGGCAGGCGGCCGCCCCCCGGCCGGCGTTCTCCATCAAGATCAGGGTGGGAAGGCTCAGGTCGTCGGCCGCCCGCGCATCGAGGTCGCGCACCTCGTCGCGCATCAAGGGACGAAGCGTCATGGGTTCTCCTTTCCTCTCAAGTCCCGGCTTCGTCGAGAGTTAAACCGGGCGACCCGGCATTGACAACCGCGGCCGCCCCTTCCAAAATACCAGGAGCGTCCCGACCGGTCGCGATCGTCCCGGCCGGTTTCTTCTTCGGCGGAGAATTTTTTAGCATGCCGATCTACGAATACCGGTGCGAGCCGTGCGACCACATCTTCGAAACCCTGATCCGTGGCCAGGGCGATGTCGCCCATTGCCCCCGGTGCGGTCGCATTGACCTGGTCAAGCAGTTCAGCGTCCCTGCCGCCGCGCAGACGGGCCAGGGCTCGTCATCGCTCCCCATCTGCCAGTCCGGCGACGACTCCCACGGCTGCGGCCCCGGCCACTGCCGCACGGGCATGTGCTCGTTCGACTGAACACGTCTCCCGTCGAGTGCGTGAAACGCACCGAATTCTTGTGGCGGTAGGATGGTGCGTTCCACGCACCCGACGGGAGACCAGGCCACCTTCGGTGTCCGATTATAACTCCGCGCCCGGTTGCACCTTACATTCTCCCAGATTCCGCAATCTCGCCCATTTCCGCCTTTGACAACACCTCGACCAGCGTGCATATCCTCTTGGCTGGCGGAAACGACAGTTGGCTCAGCGGTCTTCCCCAGCCTCGGACGACGGGCGTGATGGCAGGCGGGGAGGGTGGCGTCATGGCGGGACACCACGGGGTGACGGAATCAACGCTACGGGCGGCGGTGGCGGAGCGGCTGGGCAAGGCGCGGTACGGGCTCTGGTTTGGCGAGGGGGTCCGGCTCGGCGTGGAGGGCGACGCCCTGGAGGTCGGCGTCCCGAACGCTTTCTTTCGCGAGTGGATTCAGGGCCACTTCGCGGGGAACCTGATCGAGGCGGCCGAGGCGGTCACGGGCCGCACCTTGCGGCTGACCTTCCGGATCGACGACGAGGCCGAGCCGAAGGTCGGGCACCTGATCGAACCGACGTCCCCCGAGGAGCGCCGGCGCACGCCGGGCATCTCGATCCCGCTGTTGCCGCCCCCTTCCTCTTCGCCTCAGATGCCGCCCTCGGACCGCCCCCGGCCCCAGAACCGTCCACCACGCCGGCTCGACGATTTCGTGACTGGCCCGTGCAACCGCCTGGCGCACGCCGCGGCGCTGGAGGTCGTGCAATCGAGGGGGGCCTCGTTCAACCCGCTGGTCATCCACGGCGCGGTCGGGCTGGGCAAGACGCACCTGCTCGAAGGGCTCGGCCACGCGATGCGAGGCCGCTATCCCGGCCGGAAGGTGATCCAGGGGACGGCTGAGGCGTTCACCAACAGCTTCCTCGACGCGATGCGGACCGGCGCGCTCAGCGCGTTCCGCGCCCGGTATCGCGGGACCGACGTCCTGATCCTCGACGACATCCACTTCCTCGCCGCCAAGCGGGCCACGCAGGACGAGTTCCTTCACACGTTCAACGCCCTGATCGCCGACGGCGTGCCCATCGTGATGGCGGCCGACCAGCACCCCAAACGGATCGCCAAGCTGACCGACGAGCTGGCGACCCGGTTCCTGGGCGGGATGGTCGTGAGGCTCGAAACCCCCGACCTGGCGACCCGCCGCGCGATCCTCAAGGCCAAGGCCTCGGTGCGCGGGGTCGATGTCCCCGACGCCGTCATCCACTACATCGCCGAGCACCTCCGCGCCAGCGTCCGCGAGCTGGAAGGGGCCCTGCATAGCCTGGTCGCGCACGCCGTGCTGACCGGCAAGCGGCTCGACCTGATCCTGGCCAAGACCGCACTCCGCGACATGATCCGCCACACGGCGCAGGCCGTCGCGCTCCGCGACGTCGAGCGCGCCGTCTGCCAGCTCTTCACGATCGATGCCGAGGCCCTGAAATCGGAGAGCCGGGTCCGCGCCCTGACATACCCTCGGATGCTCGCGATGTACCTGGCCCGCAAGCACACTGGCGCCGCCTACAGCGAGATCGGCCGCTACTTCGGCGGCCGGAACCACTCGACCGTCATCTCGGCCGAGAAGAAGGTGCTCGGCTGGCTCCGCAACGAGGAGCGCGCAGCACTCCTGGCCGGATTCGAGACCGTCAGCGACGTCCTGGCCGCCCTCGAACGATCGCTCGGCGCCTCGTGAATGACAGATGGGAAATGGAAGATGAGAAAATAGAGTTAATCTATAATATTTTCCATTCGCCATCTACAATTTTCCATTAATATTTGGGTACGAGCTTCGCGCGTTCGGCCCTGTGGGGGTGCGGCATGTCGCTCTCTTCGTGGCGGCCGACGCTGAAGCCGCGGTTGATCTCGCCCTGCGCCAGGTCGGCCCAGGGCGTGTTCGGGTAGCGCTCGATGACGAGTTTGAAGAGCCGCTCGGCCTCGGCGTACTTCTTGGCGGTTTGCTCCTTGGGCGCCTTCGGCTCCTTGGCGTGGTGGATGCCCCACCAGACGTTCAGGGTGGGCGACGGCATCTTGCTCGGCTTCGGCGGCTTCTTGACCAGCTCGGTCATGACGGCGCCGTACTCGGAGGCCTTGATCTGAAAGGCCGACGACCGGTCGCCGCCCCTTCTCTCATAGCTTCGGCACTTCCACCGGCTTGGGTTCGGGCATCTCTTTCTTCTTCTTTTTGGCCTCGAGCATGTCCCTTTGCTCGCGGAAGAGGGGCTTGACGTGGGTCTCGACCCACTTGAAGCCGAGCGCGTCCTTCATCTCGCGCTGGGCGAGCAGGGCCCAGGGGGTTCCGGGGTGCTCATCGACGACCCGTTTGAGCAGGGCCTTGGCCTTTTTGCTGGCCGCGGCCGCCTTGTCACTGAAGTGAATTTCCTCGTCGGGGACGAGCTGCCAGGCGTTCGACTTGGGCTTCGTGAACTTGGGGGCGTCCTTCTTCATCTTGGCGCAGGCCCAGTTATACTCTTAGCAGCGGATCTTCATCGCCAGGAGCCGGCCCCGGAGCAGGTCGTAGTGGGCCTGCCAGCGCCGTGAGGGCTCCTTGTCGCGGAACTTGGCCGCGCGGCTGATCGGCTCGAGCGCGGCATCGACGGTGTAGGCGATCCGCGCGACGATCTCCTGGTTCTTGGCCATCGATTCCTTGAACTCGGGCCCGTTGGCCGCCGGGAAGGTCAGCGAGGGCTGGCCCGGCAACGCCTGCTGGGTGATCTGCGCGGCCTCCAGGACGGCCTGGCGGATCGGGCTCTTCTGGAGGCTCGCCTCGTACTGCTTGCGGCTGACCCAGTCGGGCTTGTACTCCTGCATCGCGGCCGGGTCGAAGCCTATCCGGCCCCCTCCCAGCCGGGTGATGAAGTAGATCCCGCCGGTGGCGCCGGCCAGGCGGCTCAGGGCGTAGGGGCCGAACCCGGCGTCGAGCACCTCGTACTGCGGGCCGTCGTACCAAAACGGCAGGTGGATCTGCTCCAGCGCGATGCTCTCCGGACCCTGGCGGACGGGAAGGTGATGGAAGGTCTGCTTGGTCTTCGGGTCGGTGTAGTCCATGTAGCCCTCGACCCGGCCGAAGAGCGCCTGCGGGCCGAGCACGTAAACCGGCACGTTCGCCGACCTGGCCTCGCCGATGGCGTCTTCCAGGTAGTTCTCGTCGTCGCCGACCTCGTCGGTCACGACGATGACCATCGGGCGATAGGGGTGCCCCTTGGAATCCTTGAACCGGCCCCAGCGGCGGCAGATCTCGGCGACGGTCTGGAACGTCGACTCGATGCCGGTCGTGTCGAGCGGGATCGAGTTGATGGCGCTGATGATCTCGTCCTTGTCGGCGGTCGGGGTGGGCGTCATCGCCTTGCGGTCCTGGCCGAAGCCAACGACCATGATAAGCAGGCCGCCGTTGCTGGCCAGGCTCTTCTCGTCCCTCTGGAGGACGTGGGTGTAGACCGTGTCGATGTGCTTGCTCATCCGCTCGCGCTCGACAACCAGGCTTCCCGAGGCGTCGAACGCCCGGATGACCAGGGTGCGCCCCTGCTCCAGGTGGCGGACGATCTCGTTGGCGACGCGATCGACCGCGCCCTCGACCCCGCCGGCGTACTCGGCGCCGTTGCCCTTGATCGAGACGGTCTGGCCGAGCATCGTGGCCGTCGGCACTGCCACCTCGGTCGCCCGGCGGACGTCGAGCTTGGCCAGGTCCACCGCGGCCGCCGTCCCCGTCCCGTTGGGCGCGAAGTCCACCGCCGCCGACGGCGGGGCCGACACGTTCATCGTCTCCAGGTTTGGCGCGAACGAGCCCGCGGCCGGCATCAGCGTGGGGGGCTCGGCGCCCTGGTCGAGGTCCTGGAAATCGACGCGCGCGAGGTCCGACGGGTTCGACCTCGGATTGATGTAAGTTCCACAGAAACGCGTACTCCCTCCTTCCTGCAGCAACCGGGAATCCATACCGGTCGATCTTGCCCCAGAATTGAGACCAACGCGCTCTCGTGTCTGTCAGGCAGCGCACGCGCAACACTGCCGCCGCCCCCGGTTCCTTCCCCTTCCTCCCCGCGCCACACAGCCGCGGCGTGACCAGCACCTGGCACGCCGCTTCCGTCACCCCCAACCCGATCGGCAAGTCCTCCTCGACCCACCCCGCAGCGTCCATCCAACCCCTCTTGTTCTGATGCTGAAATACGCGATCGCATCCTCCACCGCGGCGGGACCCGGGGCCGTCCCACTCCCCGGGGACAGTTGCTTCAACTGGTGGCAACGATCCTCCAGCCCTTGTTCCCTCGCGGACGGTCGGCCCGCAAAGAGCACCTCCGTCTCCCGCCCTCCGTCTTCGCCCATCAGCCGACACGTCCCCTCCCGCCCGCGGGGGCGGGTTGTGACCGGGTGCTCCCTCGCGGGCCGGGCGTTGTTCCCCGACTCCTCCTGGGCCAACGCCACGGCGGCGACCGCCTCGGCCACGTGGTGGA